>NZ_JANQDF010000168.1:0-70090 GCF_029891675.1 Anabaenopsis tanganyikae CS-531 | reverse complement strand
CAAATCAAGCATAATTTGCTGTCTAATTATTTAATACAGCAACTCAAACGCCCAAGTATTCCTATGTGCTTGGTTTAATTGAAATTGTCCCGTGGCGCGGCTCCCTCCGCTCCCTATTTGTGCCAGTTGCGTAAGTCCTGTCTTAAAAAGGAGTATCCTACTTAAAATAGCATACTTACTAAATTTTTCGGCTACAAGCGAATCACAGAAAATCACACAGAATTAAGATTTGATAGTCCGACTGTGCATTTTTCATTGGATTGTTTTAGATACTAAGGGTTATAACCTACACGTGAGCATATGCAACACAGTGACACTATATATTAAAGCATATTTGTGATTTTTAGGACATAAATTTCATACTGTATTTTATAATGTTGGTTTTATTACTTATCTAAAACATCGTTCTCTGCAGAGGGGATGTTGGCTACTTTGGGGTAAATCAAGGAGGGTGTCAATTTTTATCTAACCATTTACCCGTAATTGCTTTTAATTGTGACTGAATCTTATCTCTCTTCCTTGTGGCATTTCTGGAATGATTATAGTGAGAATAGTGGTAATAATTGTTGTAGTAATAACTGCTATTACTAGATATACCATTAACTACCATACCCAACACTGGCAACTGTGAATTTACTAACAATGCCTTTGTCGTCCTGATAGCATCAGAGTCAACCACACCAGGACGAGAAACTAACAAGATTCCATCTGCTATTTTCCCGATAATTGTGGCATCGGCAATCAATCTCAAAGGCGGAGTATCAATAATCACATAATCGTAATCTTGGGATGCTTGTTTTACTAACTCCTCCATCCGCCGGGAATCTAATAGTGCAGCCGGGTTAGGGGGTATTGTTCCCGAAGTTAGCAAGTCCAGATTTACCGACATTTCCTGGGAAGTTTGTGCTAAATAAGCCCGCCCCGCCAAAATATCACTTAAACCCATCAAGTTACGTTTTTTCCACACCTCATGTTGACGCGGGCGACGCATATCTGCGTCAATTAATAGCACTCGCCTTCCCATCTGAGCGCTAGCCAATGCCAAATTAGCTGCGACAAAAGATTTACCCTCAGTTGGTAAACAACTACTAACCACAATCACCTTGAGTTGCTTGTCAGAAAGAGTAAAACCAAGGTTGATTTGCAGCATTTCAAAAGCGGAATTCACTCCCGAATAGGGGTTATCCAGTAATGGTAATTCCGTTGTCCCCTCTTGACGGTCTAACTGAGGAATGGCACCCAACAAAGGATAGCCGAGTAACTGCTCGGCTTCCTCGGCTGTTTTTACAGACTTGTCTATAGCATCCAGGAATAGAGCCGAGCCAAAAGCTAAAGCAATGCCTAAAAATCCCCCCAGTGCCAAATTCAATTGAATACGAGGAGAAACGAATTTATCCGGTAATAAAGCCTCAGAAACAATCCTGGCATTACCGACATTCTGATTTTCCACAACTTGCACTTCTTGTAATCTAGTCAGCATTTGTTCATAAATGCCTCGTGACACTTGTAGCCGTCGTTGTAGCTGTAGTTGTTGTTGTTCGAGCTTCGGTAAGGTTCTCAGACGGGCTTCATCAGCAGTAAAAGCTTGGTTCAATACATTAACTTGATTCTCCAAGCCCAGCCGTTCTACTTCTACTTGCACCAAATTAGCAGTTAAGGTTTGTTTGAGTTGTCCCATTTGTAAATCTTGCTCTGCGATGGGTTGTGAACTACCCAGAGTTTGACTAACTCTTCCTTCCAACTGTGCCCTCAAAGCTTGTTCCTTCTCTAATAAATTAACAACTGTGGGATGTTGATCTGTTAACCTTGACCTTTCCACCGCTAACTGGTCTTGAATCTTCTGGTATTCTGATAGCACTTGTTGTACTGCTCTTGACTGACTCAGACTGCTCAGGGACACAGCTTGCTGTGTACTCAATGCCAATTGATTTTGCAAAGCACCAGAACGACTGTTAGCATCTGCCAACCTCGCCCGTAGTAGAGTAATCTGGTTAGATATTTCATAGAGTCTTTCAACTCCTTGTTTAGCTTCTTCTTCTAAGGCGACAATTTCGTATTTTTCTTTAAACAGACGTAGTGCTAATTCCGCAGATGCAACTTGTGCCTCCACCTTGGGTAATTCCTCCATGAGAAATTTCCGGGCGGCTGTAGCTTGGGAACGGTTGGTCAAGACATTATTATCTAGATAAGCGTACATCAATTGATTGACGATCGCCCGGGATTGCTCAGGACTAGTATCACGGTAAGACAACTGCATAATATCAGTTCCCCGGATACTTTGGACTTTGAGTTTACGCAGAAAACCACTGATGCCTAAGGGTTCCCCATCCTCATTCTTCAGCTGCAAGGCATCAATGGTTTTTTGAATCAGGGGGTGAGAGCGAATAATTTCGGCTTGGGTGTCCAAAGGGTTGGATGTGCTTCCTACACCACTGAGTTCTCCGAGCCGCTCACTCACACCTGTCAAAGACGCACTAGTTTGTTTATCAAAAATCAGTTTACCTTCGGCTTCATAAATGGGCTTTTGACTAAAAGTATAAAAAGCTGTGAGACCAAATACAGAGGCGGCTATGGTGACTGTGGGCAACCAACGTCTTTTGATAGTTAGCCAATACTGTGCTAAATTAATCTCGTCTTGGTCTTCTTGATAAGATGGCATAATTTATCTATAACTCTACAACGCCAATCATTTATACTTGTTTAAATTCACATTGTATAGTCTAATGTTATTCCATAACTAAAATTTTGGCAAAAAACCACCCCTAAGATATCAGAGTAGATAGATACTAAGGTTCGGAGTAACAGTTGCGTAACCACTCAGGATAGAGAAAACTTTAGTCCTGTGTACAAACTGTGAGTTATAGTATACGCTACTTCACCACTAACAATAGATATATCCCCTGGAGTAAACCCCAGGGGATATAAGCGAGTTGCCAAATTTACTTGGTATAATAAAAATCCTAAATTATTTTCATGGGGGTAAAGGGGACGCGTCAACAGCTATACAAAGATTGAATAAACTGCCATTCTTGAGACAAACCCTCTCTCAAGGATACCTGGGGTAGATAACCGATAATGTTTCTGGCCTTAGATACATCAGCCGCCGTGTGGCGTGCATCGCCCATCGCCTTTTCAATGTGATTTCTTTTAATTGGTTGACCCACAATTTCTGCCATTGTATCTAAAACATCTGTCAATACTACCCTACTACCACCACCAATATTCAAGATTTCCCCCACAGCTTCTGGTACAGTAGCGGCAGCTAAATTAGCCGCCACAGCGTCACTGATAAAGGTAAAGTCACGGGTTTGTTTTCCATCACCGTAAATAGGAATAGGCTGATCCTCAATTACTGCTTTAAAGAACTTATGAAATGCCATATCTGGGCGCTGTCTTGGTCCGTAAACTGTAAAATAACGCAGTGAGACATAGGGAACACCAAAGTTTTTGTAATACAGTCCACACAATCTCTCTGCTGCGAGTTTAGTAATACCATAAGGTGAAACTGGCTGGGGACAAATTCCCTCATGGGTAGGTAAGGTTTCGGCATCGCCATAAATACTAGAGGTAGAAGCCAAGACTAATCTTTTCAGGTGCTTGCTATCTTTTGCCGCTTCTAATATAATTTGTGTAGCATTAATATTGCGCTCACTGTAAGCACGAAAACCCTGACCCCAACTTGCACGAACCCCCGCTTGGGCAGCTTGATGGTAAACTATATCTACCTCTTCTAGTAGTGTCTGCCAATCTAAAACCTGAATATCTTTCTCAATTAAAGTAAATGCGGGATGATTTTGGAAACTGGCGATGTTTTTCCGCTTTAGTTCGGGACTGTAGTAATCATTGAACTCGTCCACTCCAATGACTTGCTGTCCTTGATTTAACAGAGTTTCTACAAGATGAGAACCGATGAATCCAGCGGCTCCGGTAACAATAGTTTTAGTCATGACATAATTGAGTATAGGGTGTATATCTAAAGATGACATTTTCCCTCCCCTTGTAAGGGGAGGGTTAGGGATGGGTAAAACAATATTTGATACATTAATCATCACTTTTCAAACATCCTCTAAGGGTGAAGAAAACAGAATCTGCTCATATTCACTTAAGGCACGATGAAATGTATATTTGTTTTCATATAGTTGACGCGCTCTTTCACCCATGAGTTTAACTTTTTCTTCGTCACTTTGTAGTTGACGAATTATATCAGCAAGGTACTGAGGATGATTAGGGGGAATATTAATCCCACAACCAGAATTACTTAATAGCTGGTCTATATATGAATTTGATACCGATATAGATATAATTCCCCTACCTGCTGCTAGCATTCCGTAAAGTTTTGAGGGTGCAACTATGTATTCTGCGCCTGGTATGAGGCTAACTAAGGAAATATCACAAGCTGTTAATGATAGAGGTAATACTTCTCGCGCCTGGTATGGTAGTATAAGAATGTTTTGCAGATGCTCGGTATCAATAGCTTGTTTAACTATCTGAGTTTTGGCACCATCACCAATAAATACAAATCTAATCCGTTCATCTCTAAGTATTTTTGCCGCTTCCGTTATGGTTTCAATATCATGCATTCTACCCAAATTACCTGAATATAAAACGGTAAATATTTGCTGAAGCTGATACTGTTGAGCAAATTGGTTTTCCTGTTTCTTGACAATAGGAATATCTGCAATAGACCAGTTTTCAATGATTTTAATTCGAGATTTTAAATCAGGATATTTTTTCTCTATAAATTCCTGCATTGATGTGGTGAGAACAATGATATACTCAGAATATTTATAAGTAAAATAGATAACTTTGCTGAGGAACTTATATATGATGCTGTTTTCCTTGATTATTCCAGACATTGCAGCTGATTCGGGAAAGATATCTTGCAGGAGAAAATAATATTTACCCCGATGGATAATTTTAAAACATATACCTAAAACACCAGCGTAGGGGGGGTTAGAAGCAATTAACAGGGGGGTACTAGGGGGTACTTGAAATATCACATACCATAAAGCGCCCAGGAGGAAAAATATTGAACTGGCAATTTTACTGTAAATGCTGGTGCTAGATTTAATGGGGGAGAAGGCGCGGTTAATCTTAAGATTTAGTGATTCTGGGGTGGTTTGTTTTGCTTGGGTTCCTGTGAATATATTAACAGTGTATCCCCGGTGGGACAGTCCCTTAGCTAAGTCTGTAATTAGCTGAGAGGTGGCACCTTGATGGGGGTAGAAATATTGGGTAAGAATAGCGATTTCTTTCATGATTATATTTAATCTGGATACCAAAGAACTGAGAAATTTAATATTTAATATTAATTGCCATATTTTCAACGATGTAATTACTAGAGAAAATTTCAAACCATGAGGTCTGTTAATTTATCAATGAATGAATCATTAGCCTCAGCTTGAAATAAATCTTTAACATTTTCTAATTCTGAAATATCTTTATTCCACCATTTTATAGACAATAATTTTTGCATATTTTCTTCGGAAAATCTATATCTAATGATTTTTGCAGGAGAACCTACTGCAATGGCAAAAGGTGGAATGTCTTTAGTGACAACAGCATTAGCACCAATGATTGCACCATCTCCAATAGTAACGCCATCAAGTATCACAACGTTGACTCCTATCCAGACATCATTACCAATAGTTGTTCTTTCAAATTCCGTGAACTTTTGCGATCTGACAAACAATTTTTTTAAAGGGTTATTGAGAGAATAAAATATTGGTGATGTTGAAATGAAATTTGCCGGATGTTTACCCAAACCAATTTTTACACCACGAGCAATTGAAGAGTAATTACCTATGTGACAATTGTTAATTATACATCCGTAAGATATATAAGTATAGGCTCCAATTTGGGTGTCACTTACTTTAGTAAAGGGATATATACGGCTATATTCACCTAACTTAGAATTTAAAAAGGAGGAAAAAATTGATATTTGCTGTATGTATTTAATTTTTTGGGTATTTATCAAAGATTTCACAAATTTTACAGCCATATGATACCTTAATAAATTAGTGTTTGTGGTGATTCAAAATAGATCAAACTTGAGATACTCAGACTATTCAAACAAAGTAATTACGAACAGCTAAGGCACATTTACGAAGTTTTACAACCCAACTAGGGATCAAGAATTTTTTCAGGATTTTCACCCATTTGGGCTGTAAAGTTCTGAGATATTTTTTAATAAGCTTAAATTTGTCTTCGTTGATTTTAATATCATCTGGTAGTGTAAATTGACTCAATTGTTGATAATGAATCTGTTTTAAACGTTGATTTACGTACCAAGAACCATGTGTACCACTACCATCTAAACCGATATTAGTAATGTAACTGTTTGGGGGATATAGTACATATCCATTATGTTTAAAAACACTCCAATACCAGCGAACCGCCCAAGAATCTATTTTGCCAGACATTTGTTGATTTAGCATATCAAAAAAACCGTAGTTATCATCTAAATCAAAACGCGATCGCATATTTTTATCACTCTTTAATACTTCCCAGCCAGTACTTTGTGGGTCAAACTTTGACCAAGCCCTTTGCCATGTAGCCCATCCCCAAGAATATATGAAGGGTAAAAATAGGGCTTCGGTTTCCGGTATTAACTCTGGAATTGGAAACATATATCCAGAAACTTGCATTACGGAGTCTTCATCTTGGTACTTATCTAAAGCGCTGTTTAAGAATGTTAAGAACTCAGTCCCTACTACTAAATCGTCTTCTAGAACTATTACACGACCATATATTTCACATATATGACTTACTCCGGTAATAATTGAATTTGCTAGACCCTTATTTTCTGAAGATTCTATAATATTGGCTTTTTCATTTAATAAAGAGTGGACTAATTCACGAGTTTGATTTACCTTTTCTCTATCTTCTTCTTTTTTCACACCATCACAAAAAACATAGAGGGGACTATCAGCAAACTCAGGACACTGGATAAGACTTTCTAATGTACGGCGAGTATGCTCAGGACGCTTATAGACAAAAAGTGCAATGGGAGAATAATTCATAATTAAAACCAAATCAAGGTATGAGTCAAAATTGCTATTGTCCGGGGGCTGTATTTAACTTCTTCCAACCACAAATAGCGAAGAATAAATACCAAAACATATATGAATTGTATAAAGAACCAGAAAACATACCAGCAATAGCATACTGAATATAAATAATCCCTAACCATCCCCATGGATTATTTTCATACATAATTATTCTTAATGCTTTGATTGCGGCATAAATATAAAGTATCATAAATAAAAATCCGCCTACAAGCCCAGTAGCAAGAAATGCTTCAAGTATTATATTGTGTGGATATCCCACACCAGGTAGTTCTAAACCATAGCCAAATATTGGATGTTTGGCAATGAGTTCAATAGCCGTCTGATATAGTTCTGGGCGTTGTACAAATCTTGAACTATCAAAATCATTAGCAGTAGAAGAAAAACGTTCTATTAAACTACTACCCGAATACAATGCAAATGAAAGGGCAAGATTTGCAAAAACAATCAACATTATAATGACACCCATTTTTTTCCATACATTACCTTTTGACTTTTGTATAAAAATTCTAATTAAATATAAAATAAAGCAGAAACTAACCGCTATAACTGGACCCCTGGAAGAAGCGAAAAAGAGTAATATCAAACCGATGAATGAAAATAATATATATAAATTTTGAGTAATTTTATTATTGCTATCTTGTTGATTAAGTAAAATGTAGAGACTGATT
The DNA here is from genome assembly GCF_029891675.1 of Anabaenopsis tanganyikae CS-531. Lineage (NCBI taxonomy): Bacteria > Bacillati > Cyanobacteriota > Cyanophyceae > Nostocales > Nodulariaceae > Anabaenopsis > Anabaenopsis tanganyikae. Next base: position 62,352 of record NZ_JANQDF010000168.1, on the reverse strand, counting down.
AATAATAGTGAACCACCTTGGTGTCCCAAGGAAATTGGATTTAATGCTTCCCTGGCCAATCTCCCCTGTGCGACAAATGTTCCACTGGCTTGTTCTTGTACAATGAGAGGTATTGCTAAAATTGATGCGATCGCCAATAAGAGCCAGGATAAATATAAATATTTTTGGGAATGCTTAAAATCTAAAAATATAAATGTTATCCCTGGTATTAAGCACATACAAAACCAAAATAACAAGTATTCGCTAGGTTCTCGAAATATATCTTGGTATACGACATCATGGACTAGTCTTAAGGAGTAGAAAAAAATATATGTAAAAACAAAATACAGTAATGATATTTTACCTGGATTACTTGTTTTTTGATGATTATTATGATTAATTTTAGTTAAAAATACTAGTATACTCAGTAAAAATATAAATGCCCGATAAGGTAGAGTTAGCAACCGCGAACTTGATCCATCGTAAATAAAAGAGGCAATTATTCCATACCCAAATAAAGCTATTGAGAATAATAATATTTTTAATTTCAAGTAAAATGGGGAAGATAAAATAGATGTATGTATATTCATATTTTCTTAACCTATAAAAAATCAGCTTTTATTTCTGTACAAATATTTTTAAATAAAGTATGCGAAAAATTATCTACAGAATTTTGTTCTACAAAATCATTCAGGAGTTTTAAGTCAAAAATATCTGCTGGTTTTTTTTGATTATCAATAAAATAGGTCATGCCATTAGCAATTGCTTCATGTGATGTTGAATCTACAGCTATACCCAGTTTATTTTGGCGTACTAACTGACCCATCAACCCATAATTAGATGCCAATACGGGCTTTTTTGCCGCAGCAGCCAGTAATAATATTCCACTCATTCCCACGTGTTTTTGATAGGGAGCTAGGATAACATCTGATAGTTGGAAATAGAGGTGTACCTGTTCTTCTGCAATAAATTTATCACAGGTAATGATTTCTATAGGCAAAGACTGAGAAATTATTTCTATTTGACTTTGTACTAATATTTTATCTTTTTGTACTATAGAACCCACCAGTAACAAACATATCTTTTGACAAACTTCTTCAGGTAAAATATTAATAGCATCTAGTAATTTATAGATACCTTTACGACTAGTTATTTTACCGAATAGAAGAAATATCTTTTTATCTTTACCAATACCAAGCTCTTGGCGCAGTACCTCGATTTTTTCTTGTTGAGAATTATATGTTTTTACAGGGTCAGCTAAACTAACAATCTCTGCTGGAGAGTGAAGTTTTTTAATATATTTAGTAGCTAAGTTGTCCAGGCAAAATAAACAGTGAAACTGGGGGTTATTTAAAACTCTATGCAAAATTAATTTTTGTCGCCACCCTCGAAAGATATCTTTTACAGAAAATGTGTAGTTATTAAAATCTTTGTAATGAAATGTAGGCCTAAAATAAATCCCAGAGAATGGACAAGGAGACTGTTCTCCTAAAGCTATAGGTAATTGCAGAGTATCCAAATACATTAATAAACAGTGTGTTGCTTGCAGAACTCTTGCATATTGACAATATAATTTCCACTCTCTAAATATTTTCTGCAATAAAGAACCTGCATTAAGTAAATAGCGATATTCTTCTACAGTTATTGATATAAATCTAATTTGTGATTGATTTGTCTTAATGGGAATTTCCACAACATCAGGATGTTCATCTATAAATTTAGGCGATACAACAATATCTAGGTTAATTGGCAACTTTTGATCGCAGCAATAATTCACTAGATGGCGAATATAACTTGGGTGATGTCCTCCCGTTTCCAAATCAAAAAGGAGTATACAGGGACTGGAATTGACCTTATGAATATTCCCATATAAACTTTGATCTAAATTACCTATTGACATGATTTTTTACCCCTCTTTTCTAAGAAGATGCTCTAAGCCGTACATCTACCAGTTAATTTTCACAAACATATTTATATATTGATAAATAACTGTTAGCCTGTATTTCTAAACTAAAGTTCCGCTCAACTTTTTGCCGAGCATTCTTACTTAAATTTATTAATCTTTCTTTGTCCTCTAATACCCAAGTAATCCCTTGAGCTAAATCATCCACATCAAAAGGTTTAGCCAAGTAGCCATTATGTTGATGATCGATAATATCTTTTAAACCGGTTATGTCGAAAGCAACAACTGGTGTACCACAAGCTAATGACTCAGATGCAGTTTGTCCAAAAGCCTCTTGAAGAGATGGTACTATCATCACATCTGCGGCTGAATATACTAATGCTAGTCCTATATCATCATGTAAACGTCCTAAGTAGTGTGTTTTGAACCCAAAATTGGGAACCTGTGAAGGTTGAGATGCACCAAAAATAACCAATTCGATATTGTTGGAGTTGTGCTGTTGGCTTAACTTCTGTATAGCAGGTTTGAGTAAATGAAAACCTTTGCGTTTATTAGCGGTGGGGTTAATAGCGCCAAACAATATCAGATGTTTATCTAATGGTAAATTGAGCCACTTTCTAGCCATTATTTTATCCATGGGTTTGTAAACTTGAGTATTTAACCCATTGGGTATAACTTCAATTCTTAAGTTCTGGAATAAAAGACTTTTTTTAGCACAATCAGCCAACCAACGACTAGGGGTAACTATAGTTAAATTTAGATTAGACCATGCTTTAGCTTTTCTCTGCCAAATCCATTGAGTAATATCATCTTTTATATGACTTCCTAGTTGTGGACAAGCACCACAGGACATTGTATATTTATCACAATCTTCACTATAGTGACACCCCCCTGTAAATGCCCACATATCATGTAGTGTCCAAACTATCGGTTTTTTGAACTTCCCAAGTGTTTCTATTTGCATATAACCGGTATTAATCCAATGTAAGTGAATTACGTCAGGATTAATTTCAACTACTTTTGCTCCTATTTGATCAGGTAACCACTGCAAGGAGAACATTAAATTGTGACTAGGGGAATAGGTTTTGAGGGGTAGGGAGTCTAACGCTCCTGCTATTTTTATCCATGCTTTACCTAGTTTATTATTTGTTCCTAAAACTGTAATATCATCACTAGTCTTATTTCCCACGAGCATTCTGGAATCAATATTTACTTGCTTTAGCCCTTGATGTAGCCGATAAGCTGCACGAGCAGCACCTCCGTCTATATCCATTGTGTTAACGATTAGTGGTTTAATCATCTATAAATCTCCGCTTGTAGGTTGATATAATTACCTTCATTTTTAATGATTTAAAACTAAAACTTCCTCCACTGCTTTTCTAGCAGAGTTAGCAACAGATAATTCATCAGGTAAATTACCAACTGCAAGCATCATTATTACGGTTTCAGATTCTTTAATACCTGCATCTTTTCTCAGAAGTTTATCTGTTTGGTGACTCACGCACCAATTTAAACAACAACTTCCCAGTCCCAATGAATGCAAAGCATAAATTAGAGACATTGCGAATAAACCACCATCTACAAAGCACTGATTTCTCTCTGAAGAACCTGTAAAATAATTGAGGTCTGAAGTAATTATTAGTACTTTATCAGCATACTGTCCAAAGCCTCGGTTACCATTCTGATGGCTCAAAATTTTATTTTTAATTTCTTCATGACTGTAAACATGAACTTTCCAAGTTTGTCGATTACAAACAGATGGAGTTTTTATAGCAATTGAAACCGCATCTTTGATCAACTTTATATCTACATCACCATTAGCAAAATTTCTAATACTGTGTCTACTATTGACAAAATCTTGAAAATTTATCAAAGCACTTTTATGAATATGTGCTTTTTTAATTTCAATTGTACCTCCCTCTGCTAAATATTCATTATTAACCGATTTCTCATCTTTAATTTGAATTATTTTCAGGTAAAGTTGCTCATTATCACAATTATGGCTCAGATTAAATTTGTAATAAGAATATAAAACATTAATAGCTACCTCAGTTACTTCATCTAACCCATAATTTTCTTCATAGTGTTTAAGTAGTAATAGTAAATTATTTACTATATTAGCTCCAAAACCAGGCCTGGGAGTCTTTAAAGATAGCCCTTTTTCTATGACATGATAGTGAGCAATAATTCTCCCTTGCAGCATAGTCTTTGTTGTATAGGGATTATTTGTTGCAGAAAATTGAAAAAACCTTTGCAGATCATAATAATAATCAAAAGTTAAATTTACTCTGAACTTAAGCATTTGATATTGGGTAATTAGTTTTTGCAGCAGAGTATTCTTAATCATAAGACTATTGAAAAAATGAGCTATTTTAATGCTTTATAAAGCAGATAATCCTGAGAATATTCAATGTGCTTATTTAATTCGTTCTTTTCCGAATCAGTCATAATGTATGACCATAAGTTATGGTCATTACTTATTTTTATCTTGTTCTGGTCTGTTTCGGTTAAACTTAACATCCTCTGTTTTAAATTTAACATACTTAACAAATCATTTATCTTAACTGATTTACTTTGCTGCTCAAAAACAATAAATGGTTTGTTAAAAATTAAAGAAAATATTACACCATGATAAAACTTAGTAACCACAAAACTAGCTTGACTAAAAAACCCTAACCATTTTTCTGGACTGATATCAAATAAATCTAATTTGCCAAACTTTGTGAAGTTATGTGAGCCTATAGAAATGATTTCTAAACCTTCCTTCTCCGCTAAAATTTTGACATATTCAGCTTCACTTATCGTTAAGGAACCATAGACAAGTAAATATTTATTCTTGATTTTAGGGTAAATTATAACATCTTGATAATTGATTAGAAAGGTTGGATCAATAACTTTGTCTGCATGAAAACCACATTGTTTAACTAATTTTACGCTATTAGTATCTCTGACTGAAATAGCATGAAATTGTTTAAATATCTCAGATATTTTTGGCTGATCAATGCCCAAAACTTTTGTAGATCCAAAACTCGCAGCATAACTGAATTTAAGAGTTTGTTGATTACTTACAAAGTCTAGGAAATAGGCTTTGTCTAACCCTCTTAAATTGATATTCCAAATCTCATCACTACCACAAATCATATAATCATATGCATGATTATATTGAGTCAAGCTATCAATATTATAAAATCTGCCCGGACTCAATTTAATATATTTATCTATGAACTTATTCATATTCCATTTTCTTTTTATTCCGCCTAGGGGATTTAAAAGAAAATATTTAGATAAGTATAAATATCTTTTTTCTTCCCAGCTAACTGATTCTGGTCGATAATCAATTACTTCTACTTCATATCCCTTGTTTTGTAAAAATTTAAATATGGCATATGTCTGTAAGATTGCTCCATAGTTAATTGTATGATGATAGGTGATGATTCCAATTTTAATTGACATAGTAACTCCTAATGTAAATCTGATTTATCTATTTATGAAAAAAGTAGAATGCTTGAATTTGTAATTTAAATATTTTTCTCGTTTTGAGATTAATGCTATGAGATAAAAAACTAGCAATTGCATAAGAAATTACAGTGGCGATCGCCGCACCTACTCCAGCATAAGCTGGAATTAAAAAGAGATTTAAAAATATATTGGTAACTGCCCCAATCAAGTTTCTCTGGAAAGCCAAATGGGTAAAACCCTCGGCTACAAACCAAATTCCTGTAGCGATTCCCATAGATACAAATACAGCAGCCCAGATATGAATTGCTAATATTGAACCTGCTGCTAAATAGCTACTACCAAAAAGTATTGTAATTATTCTGTTCGACAGAAATGTCATAGGTACAGCAATAATAATAGAAATTACCAGTAGTAACCGCAGTAATTGTTTAATTTTTTGATAATAAACTTCTTCGCTTATGTCCTTAGCCGCATAAATTCTTGGACCAACCGAAGAAGCGATCGCCATCGGAATGAAATACCAAACTTCAGAAATACGGGTGGCTGCTGAATACAAACCCACAGCGGTAGTATCAACCATTTCCCCCAACATAATCTGGTCAATTTTCATATAAATCATGATGGTTAAACCAGATAACATCAAAGGCCAACTTTCTTTCAATAAAGTCTTAGCAAGTGTCAGACTCCAACGCCAGAATATTGAATAACCCTTAAAGCTATAAGCAATTATTAAACCTACGGTACCCAGTGCAACTTCTGCTAATGTAGCCCAAGCAAAAGCAACTAACGGCGCTTGCATTTTAATCAAAGCAACTTTCACCAGTGCTGTAATAATAAATGCCGTATTCCTGGCAACTACAGTATATTTAGACTGTATTTGAGACTGAAACCAATAGTCAATTGCATCAAAGGCTTGAAAAATTCCCGCCGTTGCCAAAATTGCCACTATCCCTACAGTTAACTGGTCATCGTGATGCAATACAAAAATAGAGCTAACTGCTAAGAATATAGATGCTATTGCACCAGCTAACTTGAGCCAAAAAGTTGTCCCTAAAATTTGGTCTTTAATTCCCGGCTCACGCACAATAGAACGGATTATTAAGCCATCTAAACCCAGCTTTGTTAAGGGATTGAATAAGGCAACAATAGCAGTAGCATAGTTAAAGATGCCAAACTTTTCTACTCCTAAATAACGCGCCACCCAAACACCCACAAATAACCCCACCCCCATGCGCAGAATGCGATCAAAAAATAGCCACGCTACATTTTGAAGAATTGCTAATTTTCCAGAGGCTTTTTCCTGCCATGAGAACAGACTTTTTGTATATTTGTCTAGCATTTGGCTTCAGTCTCCCGAAAATTAACCCGAAAATTAACCCGAAAATTAAATTTAATCTACAAGAGTATTACTTTTTCTAATCAGGAACTGCTAAAGTCTGGCGTTCATCCGCGTAAAGTCACCCATAGAACCATTAACTTGAGAATCAATCAGCTTTGTTACTTGTTGCCATAGTTCCCTGGGAGCTAAAGAAATCTCGTATCTCCCATCATCAAAGTGACGGATATAATACCAGTTTCTTTGCTGACACTCTTGACACCAAAAAGCCTCTAACCACTCTGCTTTGAGGGGAACTGTTGTATATTTGCCTATTAATAAAGACGCATTACGCTGACTTGAAAACCGTTGGTATAACTGACCTAATTTATCTGCATAAATTCTATATTTTTGACTAACGCTATCAAGATAACATCCATGAATAGGACAGTAAATAGCTCTACGTTTTGAACGGTTCCGATTGCGATCGCACCTTCTGGACAATTTGACCTCCTATACTAGTGTACAGATTGTTAATAATTCAATGCTTGCATCCTATAAAAAGGCTTAAGTTCAGCAATTTTCATATCTTATGCCTTCTCCACAAAAAAACAATAGGTAATTTCATCGAATTTTAGAAAACGTATTTCCACTGATGCTATTACTAGGTAAGGTTTTCGAGGAGCATGACATAATAATAATTAGGATTTATTGAACCATTTGCCGGTGATTTCTTTAAATTGAGCCTCAATAGTATGGTTTTTCCTATAACCGTTTTTAGAATGATAGTTATAATAATGATTGTAAGAGTAAGTACTGTTATTAGATACGGCATTTACCACCATGCCCAACACGGACAACCGCGAATTTTCTAACAGTGTCTTTGTAGTGATAATAGCATCAGAATTAACCACACCAGGACGGGCAACTAATAGTACTCCATCTGCCATTTTCCCGACAATTGACGCATCAGCAATAAATCTCAAAGGTGGCGTGTCAATAATCACGCAATCATAATCTTGGGAAGCCTGTTGCAGTAACTGCTGCATCCGCTGTGAGTCTAATAGGGCGGCTGCGTTAGGGGGTATGGTTCCCGCAGTAACTAAGTTTAGATTTACCATGACTTCGTGAGTGGTTTGTGCCAGGGCTGCCTGCCCCACTAAAATATTACTTAACCCCATCAAGTTAGGTTGTTTCCACAGTTCATGTTGACGGGGACGGCGCATATCTGCATCAATTAATAGTACTCGCCTTCCCATCTGGGCAGTAGCCACTGCCAAATTAGCCGCCACAAAAGACTTACCCTCACCTGGTAGACAACTGCTGACTACAATTAGCTTGAGTTCCTGGTCGGAAAGGCTAAAACCAAGGTTGATTTGCAGCATTTCAAAGGCTGCATTCACCGATGAGTAAGGGTTATTGAGTACAGGTAATTCTGTTGTATTCTGATCACGAGATAGCCTAGGAACGGTACCCAACAAAGGATAACCGAACAACTGCTGGGCTTCTTCGGCTGTTTTCACAGACTTGTCCACAGCATCTAGTAATAAAGCGGCTCCAAAAGCCAAGAAGAATCCTAAAAATCCACCTAGTGCTAGGTTCAATTGAATACGGGGAGAAACCGATTTATCCGGCAATAAAGCCTCAGAAATAATTCTGGCATTACCTACATTCTGGTTTTCCACCACTTGCACTTCTTGGAATCTTGTCAGCATTTGTTCATAGACAACTCTTGCCACTTGTAGCTGTCGTTGTAGCTGTAGTTGTTGTTGTTCGAGCTTAGGTAAGGTTCTCAGACGGGCTTCATCAGCTGCAAAAGCCTGGGTCAATACATTAACTTGATTCTCCAACCCCAACCGTTCTACTTCTACTTGCACCAAATTAGCAGTTAAGGCTTGTTTGAGTTGTCCCATTTGTAAATCTTGCTCTCGAATTGGCTGTGAACTACCTAGGGTTTGACTGACTCTTCCTTCTAACTGTGCTTTGAGAGCTTGTTCTTTCTCCCATAAGTTGACAACTGTGGGATGTTCATCTGTTAACCTAGACCTTTCCACAGCTAACTGATCTTGAACCTTTTGGTATTCTGATAACACTTGTTGTACTGCTGTTGACTGACTCAAGGTGTTAATTGCTGTGGCTTGCTGTGTATTCAATCCCAATTGATTTTGCAAAGCACCAGAACGGCTGTTAGCATCTACCAACTGCGCCCGCAGCAGAGTGATTTGGTTAGATATTTCATAGAGTCTTTCAACTCCTTGTTTAGCTTCTTCTTCTAAAAGTACAACCTGGTATTTTTCTTTAAACTGACGTAGTGCCAATTCTGCTGCTGCAACCTGTGCTTCAACCACGGGTAACTCTTTACTTAAAAATTCCCGTGCCGCGGTAGCTTGAGAACGGTTGGTCAGTACATTATTCTCCAGATAAGCAGACATCAATTGATTCACAATCGCTTTGGCTTCTTCAGGGTCAACACTACGGTAGGAAAGCTGCAAAACATCAGTCCCTCGAACAGTTTCCACTTTTAATTTACTCCTGAAAGTGTTGATTCCTAAAGGTTGTCCATCTTGATTTTTTAACTGTAACTCAGAAATAGTTTTTTGAATTAGGGGGTGGGAGCGAATAATTTCAGCTTGGGTGTCCAAAGGGTTGGAGCCAGTTCCCACACCACTTAGTTGTCCGAGCTGTTCAGTCACACCCGTTAGAGAAGAAATACTATTTTGCTTATCAAAAAGCAACTGACCTTCGGCTTCATAAATCGGCTTTTGACTAAAAGTCACGAAGGCGGTCAGTCCAAAAACAGACCCGATAATGGTTGCTATCAGTAACCAACGTCTTTTTACAGTTAGCCAATACTTTTGTAAATTGATCTGGTCTTGTTCTTCTTGATAGTAAGGCATACATCAGTTAATACTCTATATATTGACACTAATAGAAATTTTAGAAATTTATTGCCTTATTTGTAGTGATATTTAAAGATGCAGTAGAAGATGACTATAGTTCAAATCACATCATATCCTCTGATAATTGATCAACAACATTATGAATTATCTAAGATTTTTAGTGTTGATAACAAACGTAATTTTACCCGTTTCACGCTATAGCAGACATTACTGAATTTATATTATATCTTACAAATGATTGAGGTGATTTTACTGAATTTACCCTAACCGCAATAATACTGATTTTTTATCCTTAGTCCATAACAAACTAAGGTGATTTTACTGAATTTTTAAACTTAAGTGATTTTGACGTAGAAGTGAGGAATCCAAATATATTAAGTTCTCCATGACACTCAATAACCATCAATACAAAAATAGCGGAGAGAAAAACCGAGACTATTTTTTCTAATCAATCTGATGAGATTCAGTTGTGTATTCCTGTAAATCGTGTCTTGGTTTTTGAGGAGGCATGATGTGTTTTTCTGAGATATTTTGCCAGTTCCGTCTCGAATTATTACTGATTTATACATATGAATACGACTTTTAGTATTGGCAGAAAAACTAAGAATTTATATCACATAGATAATATCCTCAGTGTCCTACTGTTATTAGGGGATATTGTGGGTTTATCCTTAAGTTTATCCCTTTGCATCTGGTGGCAAGGGGGTAAATTTGAACCTATAATTTATTTATTTTTCTGCCTAATTCTCGCCGGGTTGTATTTAGCAAATACTTACCATCCAGAGACCCAAATATCAGGTTTACGTTCTCCCTACCGGGTTTTGGTCAGTAATGCGGTTGTGGGCTGTATGGTGGCCTCTCTGATTTACTGTACTGGTGTTTGGGGACAATATCTAGTTTTACAACGAGGGATCTTGCTCCCTAGTTTAGGCATATTTACCCTCTGGGCTATAGGATTAAGAATATGGTCTTCAAACTGGGCGCGATCGCAAGCTCAACAAAGCCGTTGGCTAATTTTAGGTGCAACTAAAAAAGCCATTTTATTTGGTGAAACTTTTTTAGAACACAATTCCTTAGGTCGCTTGGTTGTACTAACAACCGCCGAGCAGAACATTAATGAGTTAGGGAAAAGTAATCGAGTGTCTACCGGGAGCCTCAATGACCTACCCCAATGGAGTCAACAATCTTGGTCAGGGGTAATAGTAGCAACAGAATTATCTGATGTACATACACAGCAGTTAATCCAGTTACGTTTGTCTGGTGTCTCCATCTACGGTATTCCCGATATTTGTGAAACTTTGTGGTATAAACTTCCCTCATCTGTGCTTCAGGACAACTGGCTGGCTTTTGGTAATGGTTTTAATTTAGTAGCTGACAGTATTAGCCAAAAACTCAAGCGGCTATTAGACATTATTCTGGCATGGTCATTACTGGGGTTGTTATCTCCACTGATGTTGCTAGTAATAGTAGCGATTAAGTTAGATAGTCCAGGGCCAGTGTTCTACACACAGATGCGAGCTGGTCTGGATGGAAAGCCCTTTAGAGTGTACAAATTCCGCTCTATGTATGAGGATGCGGAAAAACGGGGAGCGCAGTGGGCTAACGAGCAAGATCCGCGAATTACTAGAGTAGGACGCTGGTTACGCCTGATCAGAATCGATGAACTACCACAAATTTTAAACGTTCTGCGCGGAGAAATGAGCCTGATTGGCCCGCGTCCAGAACGACCAGAATTCGATGTCAAGCTGCGAGAAGAAATTCCTTACTATGACTTACGTTACGTTGTCAAACCGGGAATTACAGGCTGGGCCCAGGTGATGTACCCCTACGGCGCATCAGTGGAGGATGCTAGGGAAAAACTAGCTTATGACCTCTACTACATCAAGAATTATTCTCTGGCTTTAGATTTAGCAATCTTTTTCAAAACCATTCGTGTAGTACTACTAGGTAAAGGCAGATGAATCAAAAAGTCTTAGTCACTGGGGGAGCAGGATACATTGGCTCTCATGTAGTTCGTCAGTTGGGAGAAGCAGGTTATGATGTTGTCGTCTATGACAATTGTTCTACGGGTTCACCTCAAGCAGTATTACATGGTGAGTTAATTATTGGTGATTTAAAAGATTCAGAACACCTGTGGCGGGTATTTTCTCAGCACCAATTTACTGCGGTTTTACACTTTGCTGCCAGTCTGAGTGTACCCGAATCTGTTTGTTATCCCCTAGACTATTACGCTAACAATACTCGTAATACCCTGAATTTACTCCGTTGTTGCCACAACATGGGTGTAAAGCAAATTATCTTTTCTAGTACAGCCGCTGTCTATGGACAACCTGCAACAGTTCCCGTAACTGAATCTACGCCCACTGAACCGATTAATCCCTATGGACGTTCTAAGCTTGCTTGTGAGTGGCTGATTCGTGACTATGCCAAGGCTTCTGATTTACGTTACGTAATTTTACGATACTTTAATGTGGCAGGATCAGAACCTGGTGGACGATTGGGGCAGATGTTAAAAGATGCATCTCATTTGATTCGCGTTACCTGTGATGCTGCATTGCAACGCAGATCAGGGGTGCAAATTTTTGGTACGGATTTTTCTACACCAGATGGAACGGCAATTAGAGATTATATTCATGTGGAAGACTTAGCAGCTGCACATTTAAATGCTTTGACTTATCTGGAGCAAGGTCACGATAGCCAGGTTCTCAATTGTGGTTATGGACAAGGATACAGTGTCCGTGAGGTTATTGAACGGGTGAAGGAGATTTCTGGGGTGGATTTTCCTGTTGTGGAGGCAGAACGTCGCCTCGGTGACCCGGCTTGTGTGATTGCTAGTGCTGATAAAATTGGTAGGTTACTGGGTTGGCAACCAAAATATAATGACCTGGATGAAATTATTTCTACTACTCTGGCTTGGGAAAGGTGTCGTCGGGATTTGATTTCGGTGGTTGGTGTTGGTTGATATGGGTTTTTTCAAGGAGCTGGGGAATAGACAATAGATATTGTCTATTCCTTGTTCTGGGTTGTCTAATGTGCTACTAGTTGCTCTGTGCGCTTGGCTAGCATTTGCTTGGCTGTCTGCGCTGTTCTCTGGTTTTCCTGTTTGATATTTTGGAAGAATTGGACGAGTTCGCGATCGCCTGCTTGTTCGGCATCTTTGATATATGTTTCACAGCAGGCGGAACACTTGAGAGCGTGATATAATACGCTGATGAGGTTAAAGTGTTCGTCTTTGGTTCCTGTATGATACTTGTCGGGCATTTTCTTAACTCCTGGTTAAAGTAGTTTCTAAGATAACTGTGGGTTTTACTGTTAACTCCTATCGAAGGAAAGAGTTATATTTTGCTGCTTATACTCCTACTGGCTGTCTAACTTGGGATTTCACCGCTTCTACAATGGCATCGGCATCTATTTCGGCAGCATGAAGTAGTTCTTCTGGTGTACCTGAACCTGGCATATCCCGCACCGCTAATTTAATTAATCGCAGTTGTGGCCCATGATAAAAGGGAGTATTACTAGTACCAGCAAAGGCATCCAGGACTCCAGCACCTAATCCGCCTTCTATCCAGTGATCTTCGACAACGACTAAATTACCTCTGGTATCCCGTGCTGCTTGATGTAGTGTCTGCACATCTATGGGTTTGACTGAATAAGCATCGATGACGCGAATTGTGATGCCTTCTTTTTTCAGTCTGTCATAGGCTTTAATGGCTTCATGTACTGTGATACCCGCACCAATGACTGTTGCTTGGTCGCCCGGTGAACTGTGAATGGTTTTGCTACCACCAATGGGGAATTGTTGGTTAGTATCATAGATGACTGGTGTACTTTCTCTGGTGGTGCGCAGGTAAACAATACCATGGCGATCGCTCATTTGTGCCACTAATTTGGCTGTCTGATTGGCATCACTGGGATACAGTACGGTACTACTCCACACGGCTCGGAATGCTGCTAAATCTTCCAAGGCCATCTGTGAAGCCCCATCTTGACCAATGGATACCCCTGCATGGGAACCGACTAATTTAATGTTGGCACGAGAAACAGCGGCCATCCTGATAAAGTCGTAGGCACGAGTCAAGAAGGCGGCGAAGGTAGAAGCGAAGGGTTTGTATTTTCTCACCTGCAAGCCCACAGCAGCTGCTACCATTTGCTGTTCAGCAATGTACATCTCAAAGTACCGCTCAGGATAGGCTTCGGCGAAGTCTTCGGCATAAGTGGAATTACTCACCTCTGCATCAAGGGCAATAACATTCGGTTGGGCGGCTCCTAATGCTAATAACGCATCACCATAGGCTCGTCTTGTAGCAACTTTTGCACCTTTGTTATATGTGGGGAGTTGCAATGGTATGGCTTTACCAATGCTGGCTGGTTGTCTTTGTTCTTCTGGTTTATCTACCTCAATGATTATCTGCCGTTCTCCACCTAACTCGGCAATGGCCTGGGTTTGAGCATCAGGTTTTAGGGCTTTGCCATGCCACCCACCTAAGTCTTCTAGGGAGGCTACTCCTTTACCTTTGATGGTACGGGCAATAATTACGGTGGGGCGATCATTCACAGTTACAGCGGCGCTATATGCTTGATCTATCTCGGTTAAATTATGACCGTCAATTTCAATGGCTTGCCAGCCAAAGGCTCTAGCACGGTTGGCATAAGCTTGTGTATTCCATCCTAATTCGGTTTGACCCCTTTGACCGAGGCGATTGACATCAATAATGGCAATGAGATTGTCTAAGGTATAGTGTGCCGCATGATCAAAGGCCTCCCAAACTGACCCTTCGGCGCTTTCACTATCACCCAGTAGCACCCATGTATGATAGGGAAGTTGATCTAAATATTTACCTGCTAAAGCTATGCCAACACCAATGGCTAATCCTTGTCCTAAAGAACCTGTCGCTACATCTACCCAAGGTAAAGCAGGTGTGGGATGACCTTCTAAACGACTGCCAAAATGCCGTAGCGATCGCAGTTCTTCATCGCTGATTACTCCCGCTGCCTTATACATACTATATAGTAATGGTGCTGCATGACCTTTGGAGAAAATCAAGCGGTCATTATTGGGATTTCCTGGGTGATCGAAGTCATAGCGCAGATACTTAGACAGTAAAATCGCCATCAGATCCGCCGGCGACATGGACGAGGTAGGATGACCTGAACCAGCAATGGTGGTACTGCGAATACTATCAACCCGCAATTGTTGTGCTAATTCATGCCATTGGTGCTGTTCCTCGTGTGTGGTCATAGTAGTTTTCCTAAATGAAAATACAGGTATCGGACTCCTATTTGATTTCTGAACAATTTCTGTTCCTTGTTCCCTTTCCTCACTGATAATTTCTCAACTCAAATAGGATGACTATAGTTACTAAAATTCGCCCAATTTTTGACTAAACTCCCTAACTTACTCGCAACATAGTTTTGCCACTGTTATGTAATCTTTAATTTTCTGTAGTGGTCAATCACCATACTGCACTTCTCCTGGGTTCACTATACACAGTCCCAGATGTCATAACTACTTTCTCAGGGAATAAATACCGGTTTTCACAATCTACCGCAAGCTATACATATATACTTGCACAGAGCTTTACCTTAACAGTATTGCAATTAATAGGTACTAAAACATTAAAGCGATACCTTAAATACCAGATATCTGCATTCTTTTTTAGAATTGACATATAAATTAATATAGTTTCTGCTTATATATTTGATTATTTTCTATGTATTTCCTACTAACCATAGCTTTATATCTATGGAAAGAATTTAATTTATTTAATATTTATTTAAAATTCTGGCTTGTAATTGGTTGATAAACCTGTAGACTATCTTTAAGGGTAACTCATAACTCATATAAGTTTTTCAGGTAATTAATTGTTACTCCCTGTGACCCAAGCCTTCTCTATGGGCGATGACTATTTAGTGATTCGTCGTAGGAAAGGTAAATTTTCTGCAACAAATTATACCTTTAATATGCAATTGACGAATACTATACATTTTAGAAACTTACAAGGGGATTTATTTGGCGGCCTAACTGCCGCCATCGTTTCCTTACCTCTAGCACTGGCATTCGGTGTCGCCTCTGGCGCCGGTCCTGTGGCTGGTCTTTATGGTGCGGTTTGCGTGGGCTTTTTCGCCGCCTTATTTGGTGGAACTCCAACTCTGATTTCTGAACCTACCGGGCCGATGACCGTGGTCATGACTGCTATTGTCAGTTCGATGATAGCGAGTAACGGAGAGCAGGTTGGCCTGGCAATGGCATTTACAGTAGTGATGCTGGCTGGGATATTTCAAATCTTATTCGGAGTATTCAAGCTGGGTAAATATATTACCCTCATGCCCTACAGCGTCATTTCTGGTTTCATGTCTGGCATTGGCGTGATCTTAATTCTGCTACAAATTGCCCCCTTTTTGGGACAACCTAGTCCTAAAGGTGGGGTTTTAGGAATGGTGCAAGCTTTGCCAGAACTGTTGAGCAAGATTAATCCTGTGGAAACCTCCTTGGGATGCATGACCTTGGCAATTATTTTCTTAATACCATCTAAATACAAGCGTTTTGCCCCACCACAATTAGTTGCTTTAGTAGTAGTCACAATAGTTTCCCTGGTATTTTTCGGCGATGATAACATCAGAAGAATTGGGGAAATTCCCATGGGATTACCAACATTACAAATGCCTACCTTCAATGGATCACAAATTACTGTGATGCTGATTAATGGGGTAATGTTGGGGATGCTCGGATGTATTGATACTTTGTTAACTGCGGTAATTGCTGATAGTTTGACTCGTACCGAACACAAATCTGATAAGGAGTTAATTGGTCAAGGTATTGGTAACATAGTATCTGGTTTATGTGGTGGGCTGCCTGGGGCGGGTGCTACCATGGGAACAGTGGTGAATATCCAAACCGGTGCTAGAACAGCTTTATCTGGTATAACTCGCGCCTTGATTTTACTGGTGGTAGTTTTGTGGGCATCTAGTTTAACTCAAAGCATCCCCATGGCAGTGTTGGCGGGTATTGCGCTTAAAGTGGGGATTGACATTCTCGACTGGAGCTTTTTAAAACGCGCTCATCAGGTGTCCCTCAAAGGGGCGGTGATTATGTACGGTGTCATGTTCTTAACCGTATTTGTTGACTTAATTATTGCTGTGGGTGTGGGAGTCTTCATTGCCAACATTTTAACCATTGAACGTCTTTCGCAGTTACAAGCTCAGGATGTTAAAACCATTACCGATGCTGATGATGCCATTGTCTTGAACGATGAAGAGAAGGCATTATTTGATCAAGCCAATGGGCGGGTGGTCTTATTCTACCTCAGTGGACCGATGATCTTTGGAGTTTCTAAAGCGATCGCCCGGGAACATTCAGCAATGGCCGACTCCGACGTATTGATTTTAGATATCAGCGATGTGCCAATGTTGGGTGTAACCGCATCTTTAGCCATTGAAAATGCCATTAAAGATGCTTATGAGCAAGGTCGTAAAATCTTAATTGTTGGTGCCTCTGGGAAAGTGAAACGCCGCTTAGAAAAGCTGGGTGTGTTGAATTTCGTCTCCCGGGAGCATTGGTTTATGAATCGTGCCGAAGCACTTAGCAGAGCCTTGGCTTTAGTAGATACCTATGCAGTCAGGGAGAGCAACCCTACCAAATATCACTCCTGATCTGAGGTTAATGGCTGCAAGTATGAAGGTTCATTATTTAACTAGATGTGTAAATTACTGTTTCTTGCAGTAATTTATTTAACAGGATAATTAATCAAGATCACAGATAAGTAACATGATTTTTTCGGAATTGATAGTTAACTCCTTTTGGCAAAGTCCTTTTCTGGCCACCACGAACGAAGCTGAAAATGCCCCCATTGTCTTGGCTGGTGTATTACTCAGTTTAGTAGTTATTTATCTTGCCAGTAAAATTGGCGGTGAGTTGTCTAGAGTCATAGATTTGCCTCCTGTTTTAGGTGAATTACTGGGCGGCGTGTTGGTAGGTGCTTCGGCTCTACATTTAGTGGTATTTACTGAGAGTGGAGCAGCAGCTGCCGACTCCGCCATTATAAGTGTCCTGCAATTGATTAACAACATCAGCCCCGAAGCAGTAACAGAAATTTTTCACAGCCAAAGTGAAATCATTTCCGTCCTGGCGGAACTGGGTGTGATCATTCTGTTATTTGAAATTGGTTTGGAATCAGACTTAAAAGAACTGACAAAAGTCGGTTATCAAGCAACAGTTGTAGCTTGTGTCGGGGTAGCTGTTCCCTTTGCGGCTGGGACAGCAGGACTGCTGTTCTTATTTCATGCTCCCTTAATTCCGGCAATTTTTGCAGGTGCGGCACTGACAGCTACTAGTATTGGTATTACCTCAAAAGTTTTGTCGGAACTTGGGCAGTTAAAATCTCGTGAGGGGCAAATCATTGTCGGTGCGGCTGTCATTGATGATATCTTAGGCATTATTGTCTTGGCAGTAGTGGCGAGTTTAGCCAAAACAGGGGAAGTTGATATCTTAAATGTCATCTATTTAATTGTCAGCGCTACAGTTTTTCTCGTCGGCTCAATTTTGCTGGGTAAATATTTCAATCAAAGTTTTGTGGTCATTGCTGATAAATTGCAAACGCGCGGCAACTTAATTATACCAGCATTGATATTTGCGTTCTTGATGGCTTTTTTGGCTAATGCTATTCATTTAGAGGCGATCTTAGGGGCATTTGCAGCTGGCTTAGTTTTGGATGAAACGGATAAACGCAAAGAGCTAGATGAGCAGGTCAAACCGATTGCTGATATTTTAGTCCCAGTTTTCTTTGTTGCAGTTGGTGCCAAAGTTGATTTAGGTGTTCTTAATCCTCTAGTTCCGGGAAATCGTGAGGGTTTAATCATTGCTACCTTCTTAATTGTGGTCGCAATCATTGGCAAAGTTGTCACTGGTTGGTCAGTTTTTGGCCAAGCTAAAATTAACCGATTAGCAGTTGGTGTAGGGATGATTCCCCGTGGTGAAGTCGGGTTAGTATTTGCGGGGATTGGTGCTGCTAGTGGTACTCTGGATAAACCACTACAGGCTGCGATTATTATCATGGTGATTTTAACAACCTTCTTAGCACCACCTTTATTGCGGTTTGCATTTAAACAACCACCGGCAGAAAAACAATCTTTAGAGGAAGCCAATGTTTCATAGGCTAGCTACTTATTACCACTACTAAACAGACAGTTCCCGTGTTAGATGCATCTATCTTGTTTACCATATTGTGCGGATTTTTAGGCATAATTTTGAAAAAGAACCTGGTGATGAAGATCATCTCTATGGATGTTATGAGTACTGGGGTAATCGCCTATTATGTGCTAATTGCATCACGGGCTGGCTTATTCACACCCATTGTTTCTCCTGGGGAAAATCCCACCTACGCCGACCCGGTTCCCCAGGCGGTGATTTTAACAGCAATTGTGATCGGATTTTCCATTCAGTCTTTAATGCTGGTATGTGTGATGAAGCTGGCGCGGGATAATCCCACTTTGGAAAGTAACGAAATCGAGAAGAACAATACCCCATGAATACCATCACCATCACCTGGATTGCACTACCATTTTTTTTGGGGTTCGTTATTTATCTTCTCCCCCAACTTGATCGATATGTGTCCTTAGGTGTCACCGTAATTTCCGCTGTATATGCCTTCCAGGTTTTTGTACAGGATTCGCCGTTAACACTGGAATTACTGGATAATTTCGGGGTGACATTACTGGTTGATCAGTTAAGTGCCTACTTGATATTAACTAATGCTCTGGTGACGGCAGCAGTGATCCTCTACTGTTGGGGGAAACAGAAGACGGCTTTTTTTTATACTCAGGCTATCATCTTACATGGTAGCGTTAATGCGGCGTTTATCTGTGCGGATTTCATCAGTTTATATGTAGCCCTTGAGGTGGTGGGTATTGCAGCCTTTCTTCTGATTTCCTATCCCCGTAGTCAACGCTCTATTTGGGTGGCGTTGCGTTATTTGTTTGTCAGTAACACGGCAATGCTGTTTTATCTGGTGGGCGCTGCTTTGGTTTATCAAGCCAATCGTTCCTTTAGTTTTGCTGGGTTGAGTACAGCACCTAACACAGCGATCGCCCTGATTTTTCTCGGACTATTGACAAAAGGGGGCATCTTTGTATCAGGACTGTGGTTACCCTTGACCCACTCAGAATCAGAAACACCGGTATCAGCTATGTTATCAGGAGTGGTGGTTAAAACTGGTGTTTTTGCCTTAGTGCGCTGTGCATTAATGGTGAGTGAGGTTGAACCCATTGTTAGGATATTTGGAGTGGGGACAGCCCTACTGGGGGTAATCTATGCTTTATTTGAAAAGGATACCAAGCGCACCCTGGCATTTAGTACTGTTTCCCAATTGGGGTGGATTCTAGCAGCGCCGGCGGTGGGGGGTGTTTATGCCTTAGGCCATGGGCTGGTCAAGTCTTTGTTGTTCCTGATTGCAGGGAACTTACCCAGCCGTAATTTCCAGGAACTGCGATCGCAGCCCATGAATACTAGGATCTGGATTCCCTTAGTTATTGGTAGCTTGTCAATTTCTGGCTTTCCCTTCTTGGTAGGTTTTGGGGCTAAGATGTTGACATTGAAAAATGTCCTACCTTGGCAAGAGATATTAATGAATATTGGGGCTGTGGGAACGGCTATAGTTTATGCCAAATTCATTTTTCTACCCCACAAGAAAGAAGCGGACATTCCCTCCGGTTTATGGCTACCGATAATCATATTAACAGGGGGAATTATTGGGGGGATGCGGATATATGACGATGCATACACAGTACAGAATATCATCAAATCTCTGGGAATCATCGGCATTGCCTGGTTCGAGCATTTTTGGATTTTTCAACAGTCAGTACTGACTTTGCCACGTGTACTTGAGCAATTTGAACATCTAATTGGTTTCATGAGTCTGATGTTGCTCCTATTGTTGGGGATGATACTAGCATGATTGGGCATTTAAATCTGATATTGCGACTGACTATTTGGTTTTTGCTCACCTCGGATTTGAGTGTGGCAAATATCATTATTGGTGTTACCGTTGCACTGTTATTACCTGGTCGTCAGAGAGTACCAGAAGCATTAAGGGATTGGTTGCGTGTTCTGGGTGAGGTGCTTGTGGCCATTCCCCAGGCGTATTTTGAGGCGGTGGAAATAATTTTCCGTCCCCATAATCACGAAGATGTAATTATTGAAAGAGTTAAACCCCAACGCACCCCAGGGCTGATTTTTCTGGATATTTTCTTGATTACTTTTACACCTAAAACTATTGTATTAAAATATCATGAACAGGGGTGGTATGAAGTACACCGAGTCCGAAGACGGAGGCCACAGGGATGAATCCGGTAATGATTGCGATGATTTTGGCTTTGTTCATACCCATGTATGAGGCTTGGCAAGATGATGATATTTGGCAAAAAATGTTAGCTTTTGCCAGTATTGCCACCAAAACATCAATTATGATTCTGATGGTATCCGTCTTACGTGATGATTGGATGATTGGCGTGGTGGGGATTATTATCCTGAGTGTGGGTAATGCGGGATTAATGTTATTGGCACATCTACTGAAGCGCATGGGTAATTTATGATAGAGATAATTAGTTATATTTGCATAGGTTTAGGCATCGCCTTTTGGTTTTGGGGAACCTTCCCCCTCTTGGGTCATCGCTCGGTATTATTTAAGCTCCATAGTCTTTCGGTGGCGGATACCCTCGGCTCTATGAGTATTATTTTCGGACTGCTGCTGAAAATACCCAGTGAATGGCCTTTGCTGCTTTTGGGTCTTATCTCCTTGGCAATTTGGAATACAGTCTTGGGCTATGTGTTGGCATACTGCTCTACCAGCGAGGCTGACTATGAATGATAATTATATCTATATAATTACCGCCCTGTTACCCTTATCCGCCTTGATGGTGGTACTTCAGGTCAACCCATACAATGCTTTGGTTGTTCAGGGAATATTGGGCGCTGTGGCGGCTTTGGTGTTTGCTGTTTTGGGCGCAGCAGATGTGGCTCTGACCCAAGCTTTAATGGGGACTTTCCTAGCTGTTACTCTATATGCGATCGCCGTGCGTTCATCTTTGGTTTTGCGTCTGGGGGTAATCGCAGACGGGGAAGACCATTTTCAGCCATTGATGGAGGAATTACGCCGAATTTTCCGTAAACACTATATGCGTATTGAGGTAATTACTTATATTAATAGCAAAGAATTACACAAAGCTCTTATAGATAAAGAAATTCATGCCACCTGTGACCAAGGAGATGAGACTGGCGAGCAAAGCCAACCCTATCACACTGTGACTAGAATTCAACGCATCTATGAAATCATCAAGGCTGAGATTTCGTCACCATTGACAACTATATCCTATGTAAATTTACCAAAATAGAGGACAACTAGCTATGAAATGGGTTTACATTGCCGCTGGCATAGCCTTTTACTGTATCCTGTTGATTATCCCCAATTCCCTCAAGGATTTAGGAGATATGTCTGTAGTTGCATCCATTGTCAAAGATAGTGGTATACCCAATGCAGTCACCGGGATTATTCTCAGAAATCGCCTTTATGACACAATCTTTGAAGTAGTAGTATTTACCATCGCCATCATGGGGGCGCGGTATCTGTTAGCTGATGAGAAACCTTTATCAGAAATTTCTCAGTTACAAGACCAACCATCAATTGTTCTGGCGCGTTTGGGTGCAACTATTTCTGCGTTAGTAGGTATCGAACTAGCAATTAGAGGACACCTAAGCCCCGGTGGTGGTTTCGCCGCTGGGGTAGCGGGGGGAACAGCGATCGGCTTAGTAGCCATTACCTCCTCACCCGAATGGATGCAAGGGATTTACAAGCGCTGGAAGGCTACTATGTGGGAGAAGATTTCGGTGCTGGTTTTTATTGTCTTAGCAGTGATAACATTGAGTGGATTTGAATTACCCCACGGAGAATTAGGAACTCTTTTTAGTGGTGGCGCGATTCCCTTGCTTAATTTATTAGTAGCAATAAAAGTTACCTTGGGATCTTGGTCTGCAATTGTGGTTTTTATTCACTATCGGGGATTATTTTGATTGCTGTCAAACAGTCAATATTCAGTAGGGTGTGTTACCACTAACCGGGTTGGGATGACCAGGAGAAAGTGATAATTCACCGTAACACACGACATTAAACATAGTTGATAGATTTTATTATCAGTAATTACCCGGTCATGATATGATATTTAACTTTGGCAGTCGTAACCTCTATAGTTATAGTCTTAATTTAGCTCCTCAAATTCTTATCACTAATGATACCTAAAAAAAGTTATAGTAATTCCCAAGCTTTCCCAGAGACAACTCGTTTAGTAGAGCCAAGTCTAGAGTTAAACTCTATTTTCTCCCATGGAGAACTTTCAGAGTTAGTTCACTCATTAGAACTCAAACGGGAAATACCTTTAAAGTATGGTTACAAAGGTCCAGGTGGTAAAATATGGCATAGTTTTTATGAAAAATATCTTATCCCTCAATGGTTTCAACCTAAAAACGTAGAGATTGATTTATTACAGGACAATTTTGACTATATTAATTCTCAATGGCTAACCTCAAGCGATAGCTCTGAGAATTACCAGAGGATAAATATTATAGATGTAGGTGCTGGTAATTCTTACCCAGTGAAAAAATTGATTTCCCGACTGGTTAAATTAGGTAGGATAAATAAATATATTGCCTTGGATATTAGCCAGGAACTTTTGAGTGTTTCAAAAGCCAACTTCACTAAATGGTTTCCCCAAGTTCACTTTGAGAGTTACACTGTTGATATAGAAAATACTTCTATTTCCCCGGAGATTTTAGGGAGTGAGGATATACCTAAGATATTTTTACATTTAGGTGTAACTATTGGCAATCATCAAGACAGAAGTAAAGCCTTACAAAACTTCCGACACAGCATGAACCAAAATGATTTGCTGGTGTTCACTAACGAAATTGGTGCTAATTCCCAATGGGATGGAATAGCTCGGGGTGGTTTGAAGTATCATGTAGACGGAATATACAGATGGGTGACTGACAAGTTAGGCATAGCTGCGGAGGATTGCCAACTTGTAAGAAAGTATGATATAAAAACAGATAGCGTTACAGCTAATATTAAGTTTCATCGCCACTATACTATAAACTTCAGGGAGTTAGGTATAGATAAAACTGTGGAAATTTTGGCAGATGAAGAGGTGACTATTTGGAGACACCATAAACATCAGATACCGGAACTGATGGAGGAGTTGGCAACGGCAGGATTAGAGATTGTTCATTATAGTTGTAATAAGTACCTATCACATATTATGGTGATTTGTCAAGTTGCTAAGTCTGTTTCTACATAGCGCCAGCGTGTCACGCCATGGTCATGGGAGGTAACTAGAATGTTGAACCATTCTAAACTTTCTAAATGGTCGCCAATGACTTGCTTTTGTCCCGGCGTAAGTTTAAACTGTTTAATGATTTGTTCTAGAGTCCAATCACCGCCGTGAGTGCGTAATAAATCCCGAATGGCTGCAAGTTGTTCTTTTGATTTTTTGGGGAATGGTTGCTGCTGTGCGGGTGTAATTGTAGTTTCTGGGATTGTGGTGATACCTGCAATGGCTACTTGGGTATTCACTTCATGGGGTGCTTGATACTCCGGACGCAACCACCGAATTAAATTATTTCGTTCTTCCCCAGCGCGTTCAGCATTGAGGGCGACTAATTGGCTGAGAATTTGCTCATCACTGATATTCGGTGACCATCCGTAAGCAGCAAAAACCGCCGCGTCTACTTGGTCGTGAATTGATTTGAGGATGGACACTAAGGCTTGATCATTATATTTTCTATCGGTATCTGTGAAGGGTTCCCCCGTGCGTAATTTTTCTAGAAGGTTATACATCCCGGTAATTGTGACATCAGGATGTTGGCTTTGTACTTGTTTGCGGTGTGCGTCAAGTTTTTCCCCTAAGTCGCGGATTTTTTGTTTTTGTTCTGCGGTGGGTTCGGGGAAAGGGAAGGAGTCGAAGCATTTTGTTTTAACATAAACTCCACCCATCCCTAATGTCCCACCTGCTGCTAAAGCCCAAGTAACATGAATCTTACTGGAAAGAACACCTAAAAAGTAGGCATCATCAAGAGCGATCGCAATTAGTTTATTATCGGGAATAACACCTTGATCTAAAAATATAAACACCCGGTGTTTAGCTGTTTCTACAGTGACAATATATCGCTGTATATCTTGCAATGCTAGCCTAAGTTCAGGTCTAGGGCGACCAAATACCCACCAGTTTTTGCGTAAATTTTGATCACGATTAGCATCTCGTTCTGGTTTGACTTTCTCTAAAACCCATTGATATGCTTGAGGATAAAGTTTTTCAGCTTCGGTTACACTCAGACCAAAGAAATCAATAATCTTGACATGGCGAGAGCGTTGCAATATATCTCTCCCATTAGTGTAAGTAAATAATATTTCTGACTCAATTTTAGTAAAATCAACTGGTTCTATAATAAACCCAGAACCAAAAAGCATCATACCGCGGCTGGAAAGTTGATCATTTGCTTTGAGAGGTTGGATATTAGTAAGATTAGCACCGCTTCGGAGATTACTAAAAATCACCCCGACATTTTGCCATGCAATATCAATTAAATCTGCCGTATCTTCTGGGGTTTCTCCCTCCCCCTTCAAGATTACCTCCCCCAATTCTACCACCTGAGACCCTGGGGAACCTTCCAACTCCGCCGCAGTCATAGCAATTCGCACCGCAGCACCGTCATCAGTCCAAGGGTGGTCAGGAATGGCAAAAATTAACTTAATGGGGTGCTTTGCTTTTAAATGATATTCTATCACACTCCTTAACCGCACCTGACTAATAGTATTAGTCGTAATCAAACCAAAGCGCTTTACCTGACCCTTTCTGACTAAATCTGCGGCTTTGTGCCACCAATACATGACAAAATCAACAGTATCCGGTACATCTTGATATACTTGACGCAAAGTTTCAGTATAACCATCACCCAATAATTCCCGCATTCTGGCATTACCAATAAACGGCGGGTTGGAGACAATATAATCAGCCTCTGGCCATATTGCCATCCGCGGATTACTATAACTATAAATAGGGATTTGGTCTTGAGGGTCTGGGATATCTTCCCCCGTGACTGGGTGCTTCATAGTACGTCCACCCCACCGGGTGCGGGTTTGGTGAGTGGTGGGGTGAGTGGTGGGGTCAATGGCGGGTTTTTTGCTATCCCAAGCTAACACCGCATCTCGATATTCAATATTATTAAATTTCTGTAACACTGGTTCCGGTGGGGAAGTGTTGCCAAATTGTTTAAAATACCATTGTAAATAACCAATCCAGATGACTAATTCGGCAATACTAGCAGATCTGGGATTTACTTCAATACCTAAAAACTGAGAAACATTAACTTGATCTAAAACACTAGATTGATATTGTCCGGTAATATCAGCTATGCGGCGAATAACCTCCGCTTCCAGAGTTTTTAGTAAATCCAAGGTGACATACAAAAAGTTACCAGAACCACAAGCAGGGTCAAGAATTTTAATAGTTCTCAACTTTTGCAGAAATTCTCTGATTAATTCTACCGCTTTCTTTTTCTGGGTCGCCGTTGGTTCTAAGTCTCCTGGAACTTTTAATAACTGGTCTACCACAATTTCTGTTTCTAACCAGTCTTGGCGTAACGGTTCTATCACCACTGGACGCACTAACCTTTCCACATAAGAACGCGGCGTATAATGTGCGCCCAACTTACTGCGTTCTTTGGTATCCAAAGCCCTTTCTAATAAAGTTCCAAAAATTGCCGGTTCTACCCGGCTCCAATCTCTTTTAGCTGCTTGTAATAATACCTCTAATTGGGACTTTGGTAAATCAAAAGCTGTGGCATTTGTAAACAAACTACCATTAAATCTTAATATACTATCAAAACCAAAAGTTCCCCCTTCGTCCATGGTGCGCCATAAAGTTTCAATCTCTGGCTTAAAGCTGCTGGGTTGACATAGCCATCTTTGGGTTAATGCTTCAGTAAATACCCCTCTTTTGAGTAGTTGCACATCTTCAGCAAACATGGTAAATATACAACGCATCAAAAAATTAGCCACTTCTTGGGGGTGATGTTGCTGTTTTTCTAACCAATAGGCTAACTGAGCTAAATCACCCGCCACATCTCGTGTTACTTTGGCTCTAATTTTCTCTGGGTTGCGCTTTTGGGGTTGAGTGAAAATATCAACAAATAAGTCAAAAATATCAGGTTTTAATAAATCATTTAGTTTAATAATTTGTCTGGCTCCATAACCACCATAATCACCACTAAATCCCATCCACAACTCAAAATGGTCACCAATATCACAAGTTAATAAAAATGGTGGCTTGACCGGTAAATGGGGTGCATAAGCAGTGGCTTGAATAAATGCTTTTTGCATATATTGATCATAAGCCCTTGTGCCGCGTTTGGGTGTACTATTCCCAGATTTTATAGTTCCCTGTTTGGCTTCTAAGATAAAATGTCCCTGTTTATAAAAATCAATGCGCCCCTGTTTGATGTTTCCTGTAGACTGGGGCATTTTAACATTTTTTTCCAGACAATATGGGTCACCGGGAACCCTACCTTGAGGGGGTGGAGGTGGGACACCTAAAGCCGTACATAAATCTAAACAAAATGAGTCTTTGTTAGCTATTTCATTACCACTAGATCCTTGCCATTTATCTAAAAAAATCTCAACTCTTTGTTGATCAAGTTCCTTCATGTTACTGGTGAAAACAGGTATTTTTGTCAATAAATATCAAGATGACCGAATACAAAACCTTAGTTAATTGATGCTATACTATATATAACATTATCATTAAAGCTAACACTGCTATATAAATACCCGGAGTTGCTGAATTTGAAGATGAGCCAAAATCAACTTACCTAACCGCCATTCTTTGCGCCTTTGCGCCACCTGAAACAGCCAGTTAATTCTCATCAATAGCCCCGTAGATGAAGGTAGCAGACATCATGGTAAAAGAAATATTCTCAACTGAGCTTGCACCTGAACCAGATATCACCCATATTGTTACTGAAGATGATACACCAGTGGATAATTTCCTGTCAGAAAAACAACAGCGCTTATTAACAGAGGTATTGTACAACGGTTGGGTTCCACCCGCAGAAACAGAAAATTTTATAGCTGCTGCTAATGTCGGGGTGTTTTACAGTATTGGTTTACCTCCCCTGGTCTCTGATGTGTTCCTCAGTATTGATGTTACCATGCCTTCGGATTGGGGAGAAAAAAAGAACCGCAGTTATTTTGTTTGGCAATTTGGCAAAACTCCAGATGTGGTTATAGAAATAGTTTCTAACCGGGAAGGAAACGAATTAGGCTCTAAATTGAAAGATTACGCCAGAATGGGGGTTCCCTACTACGCAGTGTTTGACCCTTTGCAAATGCTCGGGGAGCAACCACTGCGCGCTTATCAACTGAATATTAGACAGTATTTAGAAATGCATAATTTCTGGTTTGCAGAAATTGGTATAGGCTTAACTTTATGGTCGGGGGTGTTTGAAGGTAAAGAGGATATTTGGTTACGGTGGTGTGATCAAAATGGGGATGTGCTACCCACTGGGACAGAAAGCGCTCAGTTAGCTAGGGAACAAGCTCAGTTAGCTAGGGAACAAGCTCAATTAGCTAGGGAACAAGCTCAATTAGCTCAACAGGAGGCGATCGCAGCCAAGGAACGCGCAGCCCAATTGGAAGCACAATTGAAAGCTCTGGGAATCGAACCAGACCAGTAATGGGGTGGAGTAAAAACCCTGAGTTAAACTCAGGTTTTGTTACATGATTGTTAGAAGATAAGGGAGAATAGGGCTGGTAAATGCCTACAATAAAAGGTTTTTACTGTTAATCTCCCCATTGGTATGCTGGTAATTTAATATATATTCCTGACATCGATCGCACCGCAGTGGGTGACCTCAGAAATTAACTCAAGGCTGATTTTAAATCACTTTTGGCTTCAGCTAAAGCTTCTGGTAATTTATTGGTGTCCCGTCCCCCAGCTTGAGCTAGATTTGGTCTTCCACCACCACCACCACCGCAAATTTTGGCTATAGCGCCGACGAATTTACCTGCTTGGAGTCCTTTTTGATTAACTTCGGGGCTGAAGGCTGCAACTATACTGACTTTACCAGCTTCAGGAATAGAACCCAATACTACCGCACCACGAGTAATCTTTTGTAGTAATCTTTCAGCAGCAGTTTTTAATGATTCTGGGTCAACCTCTTCCATCTGCGCTACCAATACCTGATAATCCCCTACAGATTCTACTGTTTGCAGTAGACTGTCAGATTTTGCGATCGCCAGCTGTGATTTCAGGGTTGCTAGTTGTTTCTCAGCGTTGCGCAGTTCAGTTTGCAGTGTGGTGATCCGCTCCGGTAATTCTTCGGGTTTAACCTTAAAGCGATCGCTTAAATCCCTAACCACTGTATCACGAACATTGAGATAATCCAAAATAGCCGGACCAGAAACCGCCTCAATGCGCCGCACCCCAGAAGCCACACCCGCCTCTGAGATAATTTTAAAGCTGCCTATTTCCGCAGTATTACTGACATGAGTACCGCCGCACAGTTCCATAGAGACACTGGGAAAGTCAATTACCCGCACTTGTTCGCCGTATTTTTCCCCAAACATAGCCACGGCACCTCTAGCCTTGGCTTCTGCTAAAGGTAACACTTCTATGTTAGCTGGATGTGCTTCGGCAATCCAGGTATTTACCTGTTCTTCAATTTGTTGAATTTCCTCTGATGTCAAAGCGCGGGGACAGTTAAAGTCAAACCGCAACCTGTCAAAGGAGACCAGGGAACCAGCTTGAGATATACCATCATCAACAATTTTCTTAAGAGCCGCTTGCAGTAAATGTGTAGCGGTATGATTAGCTTGAGCGCGACGACGACAAGCGCGATCAATTTGAGCGGTGACAGTATCTCCTACTCGGATTGTACCGCGTTCTATGCGGCCAAAGTGGATAAAAAAGTCAGATTCTTTTTTCACATCTGTAACCCGCACCAACACACCATCACCGGAGACATAACCGCGATCGCCAATTTGTCCCCCAGATTCGGCATAAAATGGGGTTTGATTGAGGACAATTTGAACTTCTGTCCCTGCTTCTGCTTCCTCTTGGGCAATACCATCTATTAATATGGCTTCTACTTTAGCAGTGGAAGCGGGTTGACTATAACCTAGAAATTCCGTAGCGTGGATATGTTCAGCTAACTTGTCTAAAGAACCTTGCACAGTTAAATCAATGGTTTCGTGAGCAGCTTTAGCTCGTTCTACCTGTTTTTGCATTTCAGCATCAAAACCAGCTTCATCCACAGTCAGATGATTTTCGGCGGCGATTTCTTGGGTAAGTTCTAAGGGGAAACCAAAGGTATCATATAAAGTAAAAGCACTTTCGCCGCTAATTTGAGTTTTACCTTGGGCTTTCACCTCTTGAATAATTTCCGCGAGCAGTTTTTCCCCTCTATCTAGAGTTTTAAGGAAATTGGCTTCTTCTCGTTGCAGTTCGGCTTTAATTGCTGCTTCCCGTTGACGCACATTGGGGTAAGCTGATTCTGAAAGAGAAATTGCGGTTTCTGCCACTTGGGTGATAAATTCCCCATTAATACCAATTAACCGCCCATGACGGACTACCCGGCGAATTAAGCGCCGTAGGACATAACCACGTCCCACATTAGCAGCGCGAATTTCATCAGCAATCATGTGGACTACAGATCGCACATGGTCACCAATGACTTTGAGGGAAACTTGGGTTTTCTCGTCGCTGCTGTGGTATGATATTTTAGCTATCTGAGCAGCGGTTTCAATAATCGGGAAAATTAAATCAGTTTCGTAGTTATTGGGGACTTGTTGCAGGATTTGCGCCATCCTTTCCAAACCCATACCGGTGTCAATGTTTTTATTTTGCAGTGGGGTTAAATTACCCGATGCATCCCGGTTATATTGCATAAACACCAGGTTGTAAAATTCGATAAACCGGGTATCGTCTTCTAAGTCAATATTTTCATCTCCCCGTTCTGGGTGAAAATCATAATAAATTTCTGAACAAGGACCACAAGGACCCGTAGGACCAGATACCCAAAAGTTATCTTCTTCACCCATGCGCTTAATTCTAGCTACTGGTACGCCGATGTCATCGCGCCAGATATTATAGGCTTCGTCATCTTCTTGAAAGACGCTAACCACTAGGCGCTCTGGTGGTAAACCAAAGATTTTTGTGGATAGCTCCCACCCCCAAGCGATCGCCTGTGGTTTAAAATAGTCACCAAAGCTAAAGTTACCCAACATCTCAAAAAATGTATGATGGCGTTTAGTGCGACCAACATTTTCAATATCGTTAGTCCTGATACACTTTTGAGATGTGGTAGCGCGGTTAAATTCCGGTGTGCGCTGTCCCAGGAATATGGGTTTAAATGGTAGCATCCCCGCAATAGTTAGCAGTACGGTGGGGTCTTCGGGAACGAGGGAGGCGCTGGGTAAGATTTTGTGTCCTCGTTGGGCGAAGAAGTCAAGGAATGAATCGCGAATTGCATTACCGCTAAGTTTCTGGGGAGTGGAAGCCATGGGTTGAAAAAGTCGTCTTAATACTTGTTTTTACACAAAAAAATATGCCCCAGGATAGAGTATCTACGCCATAAGTGACTAACAGCCCACCGACAGGTATTTATTCTACTGTTTCTCACCCACAGCGATCTGCTTTTAGCAGTGCTGGCGCTATCACCAGGAGCATCTATAGTATAGGTGATGATGATTCAGCTGTGGCAATTATCCGCTGACAATCCCTGACAGATGCGCCCTGTTCCATCGATTTAACTAAGGCTTGGTAACTAGACCAATTTGCTTGTAATAAAGTCTTTGCTTGTAGCAGATGAAATCGTTGTTTCTGTTCACTAGCGGAAGCAGAAAAACCCAAACCTGCTAAAACTCCCGCTAACTTGCTTTTATCGTCAGTACCGCCTTGTGCATCATTGAAAACTAAAGTTTCGGCGACAATGCCCGCCATCCAGACTGTACAATAACGGTCAAGGATTTGAGCGCTAATTGTTCCCCGTTCTAATTGGGATGCTAATTCCCCATCATCAAATGTCACACCCCCCTGTCCTGGTTGTCCTTGTTTCCAAGCATCCCAAGCAGTGAGAGTATAACCAGTCACAGGGATATTCAGCAGATGTGCAGCCAGAAAATGACCAGCTTCGTGGTGGATGATGCGATCGCGGTGTTGGGGAGAAAAACTAGCAATCCAATCTAAAATTATAGTACCACCCCGCCCTTGTAAACTAAAACTGTCAAAAGTGACTATTCCCAAAATACTAAAGGTGGCGATCGCAGGTACTGCGGGGGACAAATGAATTAATGGCCCTAACAAGACTGATAGGGTCATGAGAAATATAGATATTGCTAATAAATTTAAACCAGTTTGACTCATTCCAGGGATTCTCTGAGTTCTTGACACTTAGCCTGTGCAGCTTGGTAAGCCGCTAAATATTCGCCACCACCCAACATCACATTACCATAATACTCATAGGGTGCATCCCCATAAACCGGTAATGGGTCATCCTCGGGATAATCTTCCTGTGATTCCTCAATAATCGCTTTTAATTGTTTCCTGGTAAAACTTTGGGCGGCAAAGTACCAAAGTTCTTGAGTTTTTTTGTTTAGGTGTGGTAGACTGGGATCTATAATCTTAATTAGAGAATCCTCCCCAGAGGTATCAGCCAACTCTAGCCAACCATGTTCAATAGGTTGGTAAGGTTTACCCCCTATAGCCAAAAACCCCTGGACATAGTTCGCCTGATCTGTGACTAACAGCGCCCTATAAGCATTATCAAAGGGCTGACGAGCCTTACTTTTAATATTTTGCGCAACTTCCATTGACAGCGTTTCATCCAGTGCCTTGTTCATTGAATGCGGGAATTATGGCATTAACTAGAATATATTATCATTCCCGGCTATGCTGAATATTGCTGATTTTCGGCGAAAACAAAGCCGGAACCTCTCCCCTAACTCCTTGTCCTGTCATCAGTTCCACAACATCCATACCATTACCAATTACCCCTGGTACACTAGGATAGCCAGCAGTAGCCCCCACAAGAAACAAGTTAGGCAACTCTGTAATATATCCTAACCGATTTAACCCCACTTGTTCAGGTACTAACTTTGCACCATAAATATTACCTTGGGGTTGTCCGAGATAAAATTCACTGGTGGTGGGTGTACCAGAAACCTTCATGCGCGCGTACTGGTCTACATCGGGAATTAAATCTCGAACACTGGTCATGATCTGCTGGTAAACTTCCCGTTTCTTGGCTTTATAGCCTTGGTGGTCGGTGTCTTGCAGATGCTTAAATGGTTCGTAAGGGCAGACAGTGGCAATTTCTAAGATATGATGACCTGGTGGAGCTATTCCGGCGTTATCTCTAGATTTCATCGTGGGACAAGATAGGAAAATCCAAGGTTGGCTGAGGTCTCCCTGAAATTGGCGTTGATATTCCCTGTTTAAGTCTCCTGTGGGATAATACCAAATATTCCAGTTACCAATCCTATAATTTTCTGGTTGAAAGCGACTATCTAAACCCAGGTAAATATTAAATGCACTAGTTGAGTATTCGTAATTGGTAAGGCGTTGACGTTCCCTTAAGCTCAAAGCTGTGGTGTCGTGTATTAACTCTACTGTTAATTTGGGGTCAAGGTCGCTAATATAGCCCTTACTAGCTTGGTAGGTTTGATCACCAGCAGTTACCCATTGTACTTGCTGTTGATTAACTTCAATATGCTGGACAGGAGTTGAATATTTAATTACACCTCCCCCTTCGGTGATCGCATCTGTAATACTATCTACAAACTGCTTAAAATGGTATTGAGGATAGTAAGCGCCTTCTGAGTAATCCCAAACTAGGGAAGTGTGGATCAGTAAGGCGATTTCATGAGGTGGTAGTGCATAATCACCACTTTGTCCCCCTAGTACTGCTTGTAATTTGGGTGATAAACCCACATGGTCATATAAGTCTTGTAAAGTCCAGTTGCGCTTTCTAAATAAATGGAAATATTTAGGTAACTTCAACCAGTCTGACAAATTCTGATTATACCAACGTATTTCCCCCCCTAGGCTACGCATTTCCCTATGTATCTGCGCAATTGTGTCACAGTAGCCATTAATAGCAGTTGTCTGATCCGGAAAGGTGGAGAGTAACCGCGATCGCAAGTTTTCCCATCCTAGAGGAATTTTAAAATCTACCTCCGGTGTAATTATCCGGTCTATGCAGTCTGGGTCAAGGCTATTAAAGGGGACATGGCGCTGAATGTAGTTGAGAAATTGCCCAATAGTTTGACTAGGTGCGCATTGAGATATATAATGGACATTAGCGCAAAAACTATAGTCACCATAATCAAAAGTGTGACAACACCCGCCAGGTAGGTAATGTTTTTCTAAAACAGCCACCCTGTATCCTTGCTTGGTTAAACAAGCTGCGGCGGAAAGTCCACCTAATCCAGCCCCCAGAATGACATAATCAAAATTGTGCATCTGGCTGTCCCCTTTTGCTTGATAATTTTTCTAGACCCAGACAACGTAATACTTACTCAGAACCAGATTCACCCCCACCATCTGGGGTATTCATCATATGTGCGGGAGGTGCGGATTCTGTTTCAATTTCATTTTCTGCTTCTACTTTAATATCTAGCTGTTGATTAACAGTAGCTTCAGGGGTAGATGTGCTTGACTCTGGTTGGTCTGACTCTTGACTAAGACCGGGTTGCTGTGGGGAGGTTTCCCCTTCTTGAGCTAAAACCTGAGATATGGGATTGAAAGCAGTAACAGCCATACTGCTAAATAGTAGCATAAAAGCGACTTTGGCCAAAGACTTCATATCTTTACCTGAATAAGTTTTAACTTCATTTTCAACAATCGTCAAAATCTAGTTATCCTACTCAAGTTAGAACCGCTACAATCTTCAGTCAGATTTCCCAAGAGGGGGAAACATTTAATTTAATTTATGCTTCCAAATCTGCCAACTGAGGAATTAAAGCCTGGAGAGCAAGACCCCGATGGCTAATTGACCCTTTGATCTCCCGTGACATTTGCGCAAAAGTCAATTGCTGCTCAGGAACGTAAAATATAGGGTCGTAGCCAAAACCACCCTCACCCCTGGGTGTATGGAGAATTTCGCCGCGACATACCCCTGTGGATTGTAAAACTATTTTACCATCAGGACGAGCGATCGCCACTGCACAGACAAACTGAG
This sequence comes from Anabaenopsis tanganyikae CS-531, assembly GCF_029891675.1. Classification (NCBI taxonomy): domain Bacteria; kingdom Bacillati; phylum Cyanobacteriota; class Cyanophyceae; order Nostocales; family Nodulariaceae; genus Anabaenopsis; species Anabaenopsis tanganyikae. The sequence goes on along the minus strand of NZ_JANQDF010000168.1, from coordinate 27,520 downwards.
CTTGGCGATTTTCTGAGTTACCTAACTCTTGTAATAACCTAGCAATGCGACCTGAGTCGCTTTGACCATAACGTGCAGAATAAACCCCTGGTGCGCCATTTAAAGCATCTACTTGTAACCCAGAATCATCACCGATCGCCCATTGTCCTGTAGCTTGAGCAATTTGGGAGGCCTTGAGACAAGCATTGTCTGCAAAAGTTGTACCGGTTTCTGCAACTTCTAATTCTGGTGGTTTGAGGGTTAATTCCCAACCAGAATGAGCGAGATAAGCTTGTAGTTCCCGGAGCTTACCGGGGTTACCCGTAGCTACTACCATTGTTTTAGTCATATATTCATTTAAAAGTTTAGGTCGCCCAATTTTTTGCCCAAGCCAAGGTTTGATGTACTTCCTCAAGTGTTGCTGCTTCACAATACAGACGTAACACCGGTTCAGTACCGCTAAACCGAATCATTAACCAGCTGTCATCAGCTAACCGGTATTTATAACCGTCTATGGTTTGACAATCAACTACTGCTTTGAGCGCAATTTCCCTTAATGGTTCGGTTTCCAGTTGTTGTAAAAGACGCGATCGCACTGCCATACTAGCTAAAGGTAAATCAATGCGGTCATAAGCGGAGGTGAAACCTGTTTTCTGTTGTAAATCCCGGTAATAATCGCTTAAATCGAGACCAGATGATACAATAGCTTCTAAAACATACAATGCTGATAGCAGTGCATCACGTTCGGGAATATGACTACCATAGCCGATTCCTCCCGACTCTTCACCACCTAACAACACCTGTGCTGCTAACATTCTATCAGCGATGTACTTATATCCCACTGCTGTTTCAAAAACTGGTAAATTATGCAGTGCTGCTACCCGGGGAATTAAATCTGAACCACTGACAGTTTTAACAATTTCACCTGTAAAACCCCGCCTTTGGGTAAGGTGGTCGATTAATATAGGTATTAAGATTTGGGAACTCAAAAAGTTAGCTTTTCCATCTACTGCGCCGATGCGATCGCAGTCCCCGTCAAATACTAACCCCACCGTTAAACCTGATGTGTCTGTTTGGCGGTGGCTTTTGATGACTGAGAATAAACCAGATAGGTATTTTGGTAAAGGTTCTGGCGCTCCTCCTGCAAATAAAGGATCGCGGTTGCTGTTGATTTCTTGAACCCCATGTTTGAGTAATTTTCCCAATCCCCCAGCTGCCGCACCATGCATGACATCGGCGAATAATGTCAGTTTACCACAGGCGATCGCCTCTTGAATCTTGGCAATATTCACTTTACCTTTTAAGGCTGTGATGTAACTAGGCCAGGGGTTAAATATATCTTGTTTCCCGGGTTTAGCTGCTGGTGGTACACCCGCAGATAATAAAGTTTCAATTTCTTTTGTCACTTCTGGCGGTACTGAACCCCCAAAATGACCCTTGACTTTTAGACCTAAATATGTACCGGGGTTATGACTGGCTGTAATAACTAGCGCCCCCAAAGCATTAAGTTCTTTAGCCGCCCAACTAAAAGCCGGAGTTGGGCCGTAGGTTTCGCTGAGTAAAACATCAAAGCCGACAGCGCAGACAGTATCAGCCACAGTGCGAGCAAAGTCCTCGGCCATAAAGCGGCGATCATAGCCGACAATAATAGTTTTGCTGCCAACTGTAGAATTATATGTATTATATAAGACTTGAGCGGCAACTGGTGCCACTAATGCTAGGCGTTCAAAGGTGAACTCATCAGCAATCACCCCCCGCCAACCGTCTGTACCAAACTTAATAGAGTTAGCAGCAACTGGCATTAAGTTATCCTCACTGTTTACGAGAGGATTTTAGCATTTTTGACATACTCACCGATCTTGAAGTATGGCTTACGCCACGCTACGCTATCGGTGATTCTTGACAGTTCACAGTAACTCGCTGCCGAAGCAGTCTTATAGTCACTCCCTGTCCATTTAAAGTCGTGCCGATGCCCCATGCCGACTATTGCATTTTAGCTTTTTGTTGTTTTTTAGGCAAGTTTTTTGCCAAGAATCAAGAAAAGCCGTCGTAGAACAACGGGGTTTTAAAACCATTTTTTCGATAATCGAAGAGTGAATTCTTGCAATGCTTGACTCAATGAATCCGCCGAGGAAGAATTTAACAGACTGAGATTGAGAGGATATCGACTGAGATATTGAGCATAAGAGGGTCGTAAATAAGAAGCATATTCGGGGCGATTGACAAGGTGTGTTTGCCAAAAGGCCAGATTCAAAGCCCGAAGGTAAGAATAAGCTGGCGCAGGATTTGGACCGAGTAAAGCCGGTGGTATAGGTAACACATTATTTTCTGGATCTATTTGGGCGATCGCACTGAAATGAGTAGCATTTTCAATTAATACCAAATACTTATTAGGAGTAGTCAACCAGGTAAAAGGCCGAACCTGCTCAGACACCATAGGGGTAGCAATATCCTGACTATTCGCCACCAGCATCACAGGAACTCGAATTTGGCCGATTTGACTTTCACCAAAAATTGAACTAGATACAGGATTAATAGCCAATACAGCTTTAATGCGGTCATCTTGGAGTGCATAATCTTTAACTTCTAACTGCGTAACTTGACACTGTAAAAACAGCGACAAATTAAAAGAGGAAATATTCGGACTACAATCTTGTTGCAGTTGGTCAAAATTAATCTTGGCTCCTGCCAAACTTAACACAGTGTAACCACCAAAAGAATGTCCCATGGCTCCGACTTGCTCAAAGTTGAGTCCTTGGAGGTTAGGATCTGATTTTTCTCTGCGCTCAAGTTCATCCAGGAGAAACTTAATATCTAAAGGTCGGTTAATAAATTCTTCGGCTTCTAATGGCCCAGCCAAACCCGTCAAGTAGCGCCGAACACGTTCCGCATTACTCCCCGGGTGTTCTAATACCGCTACAGCAAAACCGTGGGATGCTAAATGTTCAGCCAAATAAGCAAAAGAAGAACGGTCAGAAGCAATACCATGAGAAATCACAATCAGAGGAAAAGGCGGCGCTGTTCCTTGTGGTAGATAAATATCTGTGGGTATGATGCGAAGAACATCGCGGGACCTATCCCGGAGTATCAATTCGGTTCGTCGCCAAGTAAACGGACCAGATGCAGCTAAATCCGGCCGTTGCTTCCAATTAATGGGCGCACCATGGGCGATCGCTTCTTGTTGAATCCAAGTTACAACCTCATCCCTTTTCTCTAATACCTGCGATAAATCATCAACCAACTTTAGCCCCTCTGTAAAATTTAACCGTACTGTGGGGGAGGGAAAGTGACGCAGAAAATTCACCACTGTTAAGCCTTCTGGAGAAGCAGCAGCTAGTATTAAAGCACCTCTGATGGCGTAAAAGCCATTTTGCCTTGATTCCGTGCGGATTAAGCCCCCTAAACGGTCTATGAGGTCTTCGCCTATAGGTGAGTAACTCACCTGAGATACAAGAGTAGGAGTAACATTAAATTCCTGCTGTAGCACTTCTCGTAATTGAGCCAGTTGCTGGGGATTAACCCGCCGTGCATAAAAGGAAAATTCATCAGTGATTTTCCCTTTTTGAGCAAATATTGCTAATGAGTCCAGACTCAGGGAGAATTCCCCAAAAGGAGGGTAAAAAAAGCTAATCCGTTCAGCTCCCATTCCAGGGGTAGCAGTTATCAAAGTCCATAGCAGCCCTAAAATTGAAGATTGCCAAAATTTTTTCAATAAAATCATGTCCGTTTAATCAAACTCAATAAAATCAGTACAAACTGTTTATTATTATGTATGAATGGTCGGACATTACATAAAGTTTATCAAGTTGATCCGCTTATTTTGCTCCCAGGGGTTTCTCGCCTTTAGAACAACGAGCAAACCACTCCTGATATTTCTTCTGTAGGGACTCATTTGTCACAGCAATTGTAATTTTTACCTGCTCACAGCCGTGATTTTTTTCCTGAGCGATCGCATTTAAAAGTAAACTAGCAATTTTCGGCGAACTGAATTCACCACTCACATTTACATGGGTATTTAGAACCGTTCCTAATGGTCTATCATCCTCGATGAACTCAAGACCAGAAATCTCACCCTGTGTCAAGTCAATTTCTGCCAGTCGTTTATTCTCTGGACTAACTTGCTCCACAATTAATTTTTCACGCCTCACAGGTACTTGTATTATTTGAGTTTCAATTTCTTTGCGAATAATAACATCACCAAGTTTGGATTTTTTATGATCAGCTATCAATCGTTCTTCTATTAAACGAAAAGTATCTTCTTCCTCAACTTCAGTTTGACTTTTAATCATCTTGTTATTCAGCGTTTTTAGTTCAGTTAATTTATCTACTGTTTTTTGACCATCTGCTTTTTGCAGTTTTAAATATTCAGACATAAGCTCTACTCTTGATAAAATGTTTTGATTACATCACCGTTATCAGGCTTATGGTAGAGTATTTAAACCACCATAGCCTGAGAATCGATAGTGAAGTAGTTCAACCTAGTAACTATTAAAAAAGGCACACCCGCACTTGCTCTTTAATTGGTTATTAGTTGTAATTACTGATTAGCGCTCCTCAACGCGAAGATTAGGAGCATTAACATCTAACTCTTCGTGGCGCACAGTGTCTTGAGTCTCAATTGTTTCTTGCTCTACAACCTTATCGATTTTAATTTCTTCCCGTAAAAAAGCCTCTTTGCGAACTTCAGGAGTCTCTTCATGGATTTCTATACGAGCGACTTCCCCCTCACGGAAGTTAGCTTCGCTAGGAGGAACAACCTGACCCACATCTGTTGGAGTCACACGTTCAATGACAACATGCTCTTTTTCTATGGGAACGGAAACCTTGACAGTTTCACTTTCAACGTGCTTACCAATGACTACTTCTCCAGTTTTTTGGCGAACTTTGTCAGCAATTAACCGTTCTTCATACAATCGTAGAGTTTGATGGTCTTGCTGATTTAGCTCGTACAAAGAAGGTTCATGTTCATAAGTGTAAGTATCACGGTTATAAGTATGGGGGGTGGTATCACGATAAACCCCCCTTACCTGTTCTTCATAGTCATAATCAAGTGTTCTACCTTCTTCAAACTCCGGTAAATTTTCCGCCTGTTCCCTAGTCATACCAATGGCGTAGACGCGAGCAGCATCATAGTCAATGCGGGAACGTCCAACGGGTAGTAGTACTTTTTTACCAAATATCCAAAAACCTAAATCAACAACTAGATAACGAAAATGTCCCTCTTCATCGACTAAAACATCACTTACTGTCCCAATCTTTTCATCAGTCCTGTCGGTGTAGACACCTAAGCCTTGAATATCATTACCTTGAATAGTTTCACGATAATTTGGAGCCACATCTGCCAATCTGTGAAGAGCCATGACATTTACCTTTGAGTTTTGATACCATCTGTTAATGAATAACATAAAGGTTAATTAGCTATTTTCCCTCTTACTATTGACTGAATTAATACATTGACATCACATCAAAAGTTATATATTTCTGATATTTCTGTTAAATTCACAATAAAAGTAGAGGTAGAGGCGAAATTTCCCCTACCTACCTTTGATATGAATCACCAAATTACATTCCCTAATTAGCTACTCAAAAGGCTTGTTCAGGGTTTCTACTAGCTGCATCCATATGTAATTCCCCTGTAGTATCAATATCTAACTGTTCTCGCCGAATGGTGTCTTGTGCTTCTACCGTGTGGCGGTCTACAACCTTCTTAACTCTAATTTCTTCCCGTACAAAGGCTTCTTTGCGAATTTCCGGCCTTTCTTCGTACAATTCTATCCGTGCTATTTCCCCCTCTTGAAATTTAAGAGCTTTTGGGTCTACCACTGTTCCTATTTCTGTGGGAAGAACGCGCTCAATCAAAACACGTTCTTTCTTCACAGGTACTGTCACCTGTGCAATTTGTGTTTCAACGTGCTTACCAACTTTTACCTCCCCAGTCTTGACCCGATGCTTATTAGCAATCAAACGTTCTTCATATAGCCTGAGAGTTTGATGATATTGTTCATTTAAGTTATATAAATCTGGCTCTCTTTCGTAAAGGGATATATCCTGTTGTTCAGAGATATCTCTACTTTCAGGGCGAAAAACAAGGCGCACCTCTTTTTCATAATCCTCATCAACATTGATAGTTTCTTGGTATTCAGGTAAATACTCAACTTGTTCTTTACTCAGTCCGTCAACATAAACACGTTGGGCGGGATAATTAATGTGAGAAAGCCCAATTGGTAGTAATATCTTCTTACTCACAGAGTCGAAGCTGGTGTCAATAACTAAATACCGAAAACGTCCCTCTTGGTCAACTAAAGCATCAGCTACTGAACCAACTCTAACTCCGCCTTCAGTGTAAAGGTCTAAGGTTTTCACGTCATCACCGCCAAATGTTTCTCGGTAGTTAGGGTCAAATTCTTCAAGTTTGTAAAGAGGCATATACTTACAGGTGTAGAATATTTATACCTATCAGCATAAAAATTCTGATGATTATCTTCCTCTTACTGGCGGCTGAATTGAGGGAATATATTTGATGATTTATAGATGATAAAATTATAATTTAATTTCGTGTCCAACTTGCGTCAGTCCTAAGTCAGACACAGCAATTATTTTAACCATCTCATGGGAAAATGAACAGGGATATTAACCTGTATTCCTCTTCTGTGAGAAAAATATCGAATGAAACACCATTAGAAAACTCGGAAAATAAAAGGATACCGCAATGGTTCATCTGGCTGACTGAAACAGTGCAACAGCGCCCAAATTGTCAATCCCCAATGCAGTGCAAAACCCAATGCAACCACAGGAAAGAACAAAATTCCCCCCAATCCAAATGTGAGAAAAGATATAACCCCAATTGGTACTCCAATTACGGTTCCCCAAAACCAAACATTAAAGTGAAAATTAATGGATTCTTTAGCATTACTCTTCACCACTGGGTCATCGGAAATTAAGTTAATGACAATGGGAACCCCAATAGAGAATAATGTCGTACTAAAGAAAATTGCCCCGTGACACACAGATGACAGCAATTTACGTTTATCAGCATTGTATCCAACTTCCATCCTGGTGTTCTCTCAAGTAGGTTGGTCATTTTCATTCTAACGAATACATCATCGGTTGGGTATGACAGTTTACCGTACTCTAGAAGTTGTTTTTACTGCCTGTGACATAAACTAGGAATAAGGTTTAATCCACAGAGGATTTAAAAAAAGGGTCGCATTAATCCCCATACATTACAAATGCAGATTACCCGGCTGTTTGACCAGGGGCAATCATTTTTTGCTACAATCAAGGTACAGGACTGGCTCAAAGAACGCAAACATAACCCCTGAGATGATGATATTATTTTCCATCAACAGCCTGCGCCCCCTTCCTAGAAGTTATGGTGGTAGAAATTGAACTACGGCGTAAAGATGGACAGCCTGTAGATCCGTGGTTACAAGAACAAGCCAACCTTCATACCTGATAGTTTAATTTACGTACTCCTGGACAAAATGGCCAAATTCCTGTTTTGTTGTGCAAATCTCAAAACAGGATTCAGCCTAATAAATGTGGAAAGTTTATTAACATTGTGTGAGCTGTTTGCACTCTACCACAGTCTTATTGAGATTTACTAGCATTTTAGAGAAAAAATTTTCTGATTTTTATAAAAGTTTCAACTACCAAAATGGTTAAAACCTAATATTTATAGGCTTTTCAGAGGTTATATATCTGTCTGTTTACGAAAATTTACACTAAATTACTGATAAAGTATGGCAATAACTCTGCTAAGATATCTTCAGAGCTTATTGAGATATATATTCATTAAACTGGGTAGATATCTCAGGGTAAAATTTCAACCCTCCAACTGCATTTAAAACTATTTATCAGGTGTCAAAATGTCAAAAAAAATTGGTTTGTTCTACGGTACTCAAACTGGGAAAACTGAATCTGCGGCGGAAATCATTCGTGATGCCTTTGGTGGTGATGTTGTGACTTTACACGATATTTCTCAGGCGGATATTGCTGATCTTGCTGAGTATGAATATCTGATTATTGGTTCCCCAACTTGGAATATTGGGGAACTCCAAAGCGATTGGGAGGGTATTTATCCTGATTTAGACGAGGTTGATTTTACTGGTAAGATGGTGGCTTATTTTGGTACTGGAGACCAGATTGGTTATGCTGATAACTTCCAAGATGCTATGGGGATTTTGGAAGAAAAGATTTCCCAACAGGGTGGTAAAACTGTGGGCTATTGGCCTACTGATGGCTATGATTTTGGCGCTTCTAAAGCTGTGCGCAATGGTAAGTTTTGTGGTTTAGCTCTGGATGATGATAATCAATCTGATCTCACAGATGAGCGCATTCAAACTTGGGTGACTCAGTTGAAGACTGAGTTTAGCTTGTAGAAAATAGCAGCCCGGCATCGCCTATGTACCTTTTCAAGAGTCCGTGGCTGCTAAACTTATCACCCCTTACACAGCACAATTACGGTTATTTATGTCTGACTTATTGGATGTTGTTTGGTTAAATAGTAGTTCAGCGTTGAAGCGTTTTGATCAACCATTACTTCAATACCTGTCTAGGTATATGAATATTGCTCAGTGGGAATATCAACAAACACGAGATGAAGCCAGTTCTGTGGATGAAGCTGTGCTGTTGCTGGGTAATTTTTTAGATTCTTGCCCTGATACAGTCCATTTAGCTGGTCATGGTATCAGTGGTGCGATCGCCTTAAGTTATGCTCGTCGCTACCCCCAAAAAGTGCGATCGCTAACGCTCTTAGCTGTAGCGTCCCAACCTGCTAATACTTGGCACGCCCATTATTACTTTCAACGACAGTTGTTCAGCATTAGCCGGGAGCAAGTTCTGGTAAATATTGTTCGTAGCCTGTTTGGCAAACAACCTAGTCATACCACAAAGAAGTTAATCGCTGCCTTAGATAAAGACTTAGAGCAATCACCGTCGCCCCATTCTCTGTTTAAGTTGGTATATTTACCCAAGGGAGGGGTTGCTATGCCCATGATGGTATGCGGTAGCAAGACTGATTGTGTAGTCAATCCACCGGCATTACATGACTGGCGCAATTGGTTCAAACCAGAAGATAGAATGTGGGAATTTCCCCAAGGGTATCATTTCTTTCACTACTTTCATCCTCAACAGGTGGGTGAGCAAATTCTGAATTTTTGGGCAGATCATAACAGGCGATCGCAGCCCATATATTGCATACAGTCATGTGCATCAAAAGCCGATGAAAAAAGACTATAAATCTTAACATCTATGAATCCGCAAACAGATATCCTCTGTGAATTAAGTGATTTTCTTTATCCTCGCAGTCCATATTCCGGAGAGTTTAAACCAGAGCATTTGGTTTTTAATGCTAAACTGCAAGACTTTTCTCAACGAGTCAACTACATTTGTAGTTTACAAACTGGTGGTAAGTTGTCCCCACAGGAAGCGTACAAGCAAATTCAGATTCTTTGGAAACAGTTAAAAAGTAGTAAACAAGACTTAGGGATCAGCTAAGTGTATTTTTGATTGTGTACGAAACACTAATTGAGATTTGCCAGCACCGCCTGAATGGTATGACCATTCAGGCGCAATTGAGTTTTGTCCCATAGGCTGAAGAACTAGCCAGAAGGTGAAAACCTTAAAAGATGCCAAGTAAATATAGCTTAACTAGTGAAGACTGTCAGGATCATAAGGTAAACAGTAAAAGTCCCACAGGAGGTTTAATCTTGACTAAGTTAAAAGTTGGCATCAACGGCTTTGGTCGGATTGGAAGACTAGTATTACGCGCCGGTTTGAATCATCCCAGTCTTGAGTTTGTGGGCATTAATGACCTAGTACCACCAGACAACCTGGCTTATCTGCTGAAATACGACTCCACCCATGGCAAGTTAAACAGTAAAATTGAGGCCAAACAAGACGGTATCTTGATTGATGGGCATTTTATCCCTTGTATGTCCGTGAGGAATCCGGCTGAATTACCTTGGGGCAAATTGGGAGCAGATTATATTGTAGAATCCACTGGACTGTTCAGCGATTACGAAAGCGCCAGTAAACACTTACAAGCTGGTGCCAAGCGAGTGGTGATTTCTGCTCCCACGAAAGATCCAGAGAGAGTGAAGACACTGTTAATGGGTGTAAATCATCACCTATTTGACCCAGCTAAAGATTTAATTGTCTCTAACGCCAGTTGTACCACCAACTGCCTAGCTCCCATAGCTAAAGTCATCAATGATAATTTTGGACTGACCGAAGGGTTGATGACCACGGTTCACGCGATGACCGCAACTCAACCCACTGTAGATGGGCCGAGCAAAAAAGACTGGCGGGGTGGTCGCGGTGCGGCACAAAATATTATCCCCTCCTCCACCGGTGCTGCTAAAGCAGTGGCCTTGGTTTTGCCAGAATTAAAAGGTAAGTTAACTGGTATGGCTTTCCGGGTTCCGACTCCCGATGTTTCTGTGGTTGATTTAACTTTTAAAACTGCCCAAGCTACGAGTTACCAAGATATCTGCACGGCAATGGAGCGCGCTGCCGGGGGTGAATTAAATGGTATATTGGGATATACTGATGAAGAAGTAGTTTCGACTGATTTTCAAGGTGATAGCCATTCGAGTATTTTTGATGCTGGCGCGGGGATTGAATTAAATTCCCATTTCTTTAAAGTGGTTGCTTGGTATGACAACGAGTGGGGTTACTCAAATCGCGTGGTGGATTTAATGTTGTCCATGTCACAGAAAGAATAAATTACTTCTGGTTTGTGAATTAGTCAGCTAAGAACAACAAGTTTAATTAAAGTGCATTCTATTGGACAGCCAATTTGGGTAGAAAGCACTTAGAATAGGGCTGAGGCACAAAACTGCCAGTAAATCAGGCAAAATTTCAGTAAAATTGCCTAGTTAGTAATTGTCAGTAAAAGGATGGGGCACCGAACAAGGGAATCAAGAAAGTCCTAAACTAGCACAACTCATGGAGAGAAATATGTCTAAAAGTTTACTAGAACAATTACGTCAAATGACGGTTGTGGTTGCAGATACAGGGGACATTAAAGCCATTGAGAAGTTTACACCCCAAGATGCTACTACTAATCCTTCCCTGATTACAGCCGCAGCACAAATGCCAGAATATCAGGAAATTGTTGATCAAACTTTGCTCCAAGCTAAAAAAGATGCCGGTGCGGCTGCTAGCCAAGGGGATATTGTGACTCTGGCCTTTGACCGTTTAGCAGTGTCTTTTGGGTTAAAGATTCTACAAATTATTCCGGGTCGGGTTTCTACAGAGGTAGATGCTCGCTTGTCTTTTGATACTGAAGCTACCGTTACCAAAGCCAGAGAATTAATTGCCCAATATAAGGCGGCTGGGATTGACCGCTCACGGGTACTAATTAAAATTGCCTCGACTTGGGAAGGGATTCGCGCTGCGGAAATTTTAGAGAAAGAAGGTATTCATTGTAATTTAACTCTATTGTTTGGTCTGCATCAAGCGATCGCCTGTGCCGAAGCCGGTGTTACCTTAATTTCTCCTTTCGTGGGTCGCATTCTCGACTGGTACAAAAAAGATACTGGCAGAGATAGTTACCCATCCGCGGAAGACCCTGGGGTATTATCTGTCACCACAATCTACAACTACTACAAAAAGTTTGGTTACAAAACCGAAGTTATGGGGGCTAGCTTCCGTAACATTGGCGAAATCACAGAATTAGCCGGTTGTGATTTGCTGACCATTTCCCCCGCACTGTTGGCGGAATTGCAAGCCACCATTGGGGAACTACCACGGAAACTTGATCCCGCTCGGGTAGCAACCATGGAAATCGAAAAGATGTCTATTGACAAGGCAACTTTTGAGAAGATGCACAAGGCTGACCGCATGGCATCGGATAAACTAGCAGAAGGTATTGATGGCTTTACCAAAGCTTTGATTTCTTTAGAAGAACTATTAGCACAACGCCTAGAGCGCCTGGAAAAAGAAGTAATAGCTAACCGCTAATACTAGAAAGGGTGAGGAGATACTCACCCTTTGTTGACAGTACCTTAATATCTGTGCCAGTCATAGATTAATCTACCATGGCGATCGCGAACTAACTGCCAACGCCCATGACGATAGTGTGCCGCACTATAGTACCTTCTTGGTCTATAGTTATGGTGGTGTCGTCTAATACGACTTCTGTTATATCTATGAGCCTGTAAAACTTCTGGGTTAGTATCTCCCCCCATGAAACTTGTCTCCACTCCCGCATTTTGGTGATAGAGAACATAATTAAGATCAGTATTTTTAGCTTCAGCCATAGCTGAGGGATAGATGAAGGCAAACATCAGAATCCCAACTGAGTATAATTTCTGGAAACCTTTCATGTTTTTGCCTTGCGGTAAATTATGGGTAATGACTTTATTTAATAGCTGAAAATTGGCAACTATACAGTTAACTGTTCACAAGCCCCCAACCGGTAAAAGTAATGAAAGTACTAGTTTTAAATGCTGGCTCCAGCAGCCAGAAAAGTTGTTTGTATGAAATCCCCGATCATACTATGCCTAATCAAACCCCCCAACCCCTGTGGGAAGGCAAAGTCAACTGGACTCAAGACCGGGGTGTAGCAGAGATTGAAGTTAAAACAGCTACGGGTAAAACACTACAAGAATCAATTTATGGTGATTCCCGACGGGCGCACGTAGCCTATCTCCTCTACACTTTGACTCGTGGAGCCACTAAAGTCATAGATCAGCTTTCAGAAATCAATGTAGTAGGGCATCGTGTAGTCCACGGTGGTCAGGAATACAGAAAAAGTGTAATAATTACCGAAGATGTCAAAAGCAAAATCTCCAGTTTATCCAGCCTAGCCCCGGCACATAATCCAGCCGCCTTAGAAGGGATAGAAGCCATTGAACAGAGCTTAGGGGATGTCACCCAAGTGGCAGTATTTGATACCGGATTTCATGCCACCCTCCCCGATGCTGCCGCCATTTACCCCGGTCCCTATGAGTGGGTAGAGCAAGGTATTCGCCGCTACGGTTTTCATGGCATCAGTCATCAATACTGCTCTGGGCGTGCTGCCCAAATTCTCAACCGAGATTTAGCATCTCTGAAATTAATTACCTGTCATTTAGGTAACGGCTGTTCCCTAGCAGCAATCAAAAAGGGTCGCAGTATTGACACCACTATGGGCTTTACACCCCTGGATGGGTTAATGATGGGGAGCCGTTCCGGTGCAATTGACCCAGGGATTTTGATTCATTTATTGCGGCAATCAAATTACTCAGCGGAGCGGTTAGATTATGTATTAAATAAAGCCTCTGGCTTAAGGGGAATTTCGGGAGTATCCAGCGACTTACCCCAAGTAATTGCAGCCATCGCCGAGGGAGATTATCGCGCCCAACTCGCTTGGGATATGTACGTACACCGATTAAGGTCTGGTATAGGTTCCATGCTAGCCAGTCTAGAAGGATTAGATGCTTTAGTATTCACCGCCGGGGTAGGGGAAAAGTCCCCAGGAATTCGCCAAGCAGCCTGTGAAGCCTTTGGATTTCTGGGACTAAAAATTGACCCCGCCAAAAATCAACAGCAGCCCCTTGATCAAGATATAGCCACAGAAGACTCAACCATTAGGGTCTTAGTCATCAAAACCCAAGAAGACTGGGCGATCGCCCAACAATGCTGGAAAATTATGCAAAAAAAATAACTTAGTCTTTGCGTACCTTTGCGAATACTTTGCGACCCTTGGCGTTTAAAACCAGGGGCGGGGTCAACGAGACATTTCCACCCACCCCAGAGAAGGCCAATAGACCCCAATATTAAATTACACCATACCACCAGCAGCTTGAAAACGAGCGCGGGCGCGTTTAAAAGCTTGGGTGGCTTGGATTTGTGCTTGGCGATCGCCTGGTGTCACCTGATTTAGACGGGTTTGCGCTTGGTTAAAAGCGGTACGTGCATCTTCAAGTGAAATCTTATCGCCACGTTCAGCACCATTCACCAGAATGGTGACTTCATCTTCTTCAACTTCCGCAAAACCACCCAAAAGAGCGATGGCTTGCCAATCCTGATTTTTGCTAGCACGGACGCGCATTACACCTATATCCAGAGCTGTCAACATAGGGGCGTGTCCAGTTAAGATACCCAACTGACCGGTAGTACTAGGTAAAACTACCTCTTCAGCTACAGCATCCCAGACTGTTTTATCTGGTGCGACTACACGAACGGTGAGAGTCATTTGTCCTTTGTCCTTTGTCTGTAATTTTGCCTAATTTGTCACTAGCCATTAGGATTACGACTAATGACTAATGACTAATGACTAATGACTAACCTTTGAGCTTTTCAGCCTTAGCGATCGCTTCGTTAATATCGCCCACCAAGTAAAAAGCTTGTTCTGGTAATTCATCTAATTGGCCAGACAAAATCATTTGGAAGCCCTTAATAGTATCTTCCAACTTCACATACTTACCAGGAGAACCGGTAAATACTTCAGCTACAAAGAAAGGCTGAGACAAGAAGCGCTCTACCTTCCGCGCCCGTGCTACAATCAGACGGTCTTCTTCAGACAATTCATCTAGACCGAGAATAGCGATAATGTCTTGAAGTTCTTTGTAACGTTGTAAAGTTGCTTGCACAGCACGAGCGGTATTGTAGTGTTCAGCACCAACAATATCAGGCTGTAACATAGTAGAAGTAGAACCCAGAGGGTCAACCGCCGGATAAATACCCTTAGCTGCTAAACCACGAGATAGTACTGTAGTTCCATCCAAGTGAGCAAAAGTGGTTGCGGGAGCGGGGTCGGTTAAGTCATCCGCAGGTACATACACCGCTTGAATAGAGGTAATAGAACCTTCTGTGGTGGAGGTAATCCGCTCTTGTAAAGCACCCACATCAGTTCCCAGGGTAGGCTGATATCCTACCGCGGAAGGCATCCGACCCAGAAGCGCTGACACTTCCGAACCTGCTTGTACAAACCGGAAGATGTTGTCAATAAACAGTAGTACGTCCTGCTTACTCACATCACGGAAATACTCAGCCATAGTTAAACCTGACAGACCAACCCGCATTCTGGCTCCGGGTGGTTCGTTCATCTGACCATAAACTAGAGCAATTTTAGAATCATTGAGGTTATCTTTGTTAATTACCCCAGATTCGATCATTTCGTTGTAGAGGTCATTACCTTCGCGGGTGCGTTCACCTACACCAGCGAACACAGACACGCCACCGTGCTGGGTAGCGATGTTGTTAATTAATTCCATCATGATGACGGTTTTACCAACACCTGCACCACCGAACAGACCAATTTTGCCGCCACGGCGATAGGGGGTGAGGAGGTCAACAACTTTAATCCCAGTTTCAAATACTGAAGGTTTGGTTTCCAGTTCAGTGAATTGAGGAGAGGGGCGGTGAATTGGTAGGGTTTCCTGAACATTTACAGGCCCTTGATTGTCTACAGGTTCACCCAGGACGTTGAAAATCCGTCCCAAGGTAACTTTCCCAACTGGAACGCTGATGGGAGCGCCTGTATCAACAACTTCAAGACCCCGCACTAAGCCTTCAGTGGAGCTCATCGCCACGGATCGCACTTGGTTGTCCCCTAGAAGCTGTTGTACTTCAACTGTGAGGTTGATTTCCTGTCCTGCTTCGTTGGTGGCTGTGATCTTCAAAGCGTTGTAGATGCTGGGTAATTTTCCACCGGGAAATTTAACGTCTACAACTGGGCCAATAATTTGGGTAATGTAGCCAATATTTGTTTTTTCTGCTGTGGTGACCATGGGGAACCTAATAATTGAAACTATATTTCAGGTAGGGTCTTAGAAGACTTGAGATGATGCAATGTCATCTTACACTCTAGCACCGCAGGGGGACACAACTACCTTAGTAATTCCTTAAAAAAGGGATCAATTACTGGATGTTGGGGCGCAAGGTAAATTGTTATAGCACTACGCATACACGTTAGGACATCATAATTGTGGTTTTAAGGGAACAGGGAACAGGGAACAGGGAACAGCGAATGGGGAACAACAAGCAGGGAAATGTCCTAGCACTTGTGGTTACTGCTATATCAACCAAAACATTATTTACCCATGGTCACCAACTCAGGCGATCGCCCCAATTGTTGACCATTTTACTGCTAATGCCTGAGACTCTGGCTAAATCTTCTCTAGATCTAAATTTTTGCGCCTCACGAGCAGTAATGATTCTTTGCGCTAATCGCTCACCTATCCCCGGAAGAGTTATTAGTTCTTCTATAGTAGCTGTATTAATGTTGACCGTGGTTAGTTCCTGATTATCCCTGGACTTGCGGGTGATTATCTGGGGACATTCTTCTGCTTGTGCGGCGATTTTTTCCTGAACTAATGGAGGTATACCCAATATCGCACCCCCATAAAGCCGCGTAAATTCCCGGTCGTAATGGGCAGCAATGGTAGGATTTTTGACTATTAATACTGACTCATCGTTACCATAATTGGCGGACTGTGACCAGTTGTGAGAACCTGTAATTACTGTTTCTTGGTCAATTACGGCAAATTTATGATGTAATAAATCCCCCGGAGCTAAAGTGGGAACACCAACAGTAGTCAGGGGGGTTTGCCAAGGATGATTATCAATTTCGTATTGACAATTATAACTCAGCGCCGCCCCCATCATGTCTAAAGCTTCGCTATAGTGACGATAGGCAAAGTCTGAATCTACCAAAGCGCGGATAGTCACATTTTGCAGGTGACGGGTTTCTAGAATCGGTGACAGACGCTGCTCGGAAAACACAAACAAGGCCATATCAATGGATTTGGTAGACTCAGCTAAGTTTTGACCAATTAAACCATTACTAGATTTGTCCCAAGGTTGGCCGCGGGAAGTGGGGGAAAAATGTACAGTAATTTCAGTTTCACCTAATTGAATAGTTTGGGGCGATCGCCTGGGTTTACCCAAGCCAAATCTACTATCTGGCTTCCCGAACGGACCATCCCCCCACATAATGTTAAACTCTTGAGTAAATAAACTGGCTAATTCCGGACTGTCAATATGTAACAGATTATTAGCATTGCCTAAGCTGCTAGGGTTGTTATATTGACCGTGGATATCACTGAGGGTAAAATTTGCTGAGGTGGCAATTACCCAACGATTATCTACCACCAAGAATTTATGATGCATCAAATTACTCCCAGCAGAACCATCAGCACGGTCATCTATCCAGGGAATTTGGGCATTTTGTAAAATTATTAACCCATCTCGTTGATTAATTTCTTCCTCACTGAGGCGATGATCTCGGTTTTGGTCTACAAAATCATAAAATTCTTGATAACGGGCTTGTTCTCTGGGGCTTAACTTCCGCACCTCCGCCGGTGTTAAACTACTCCAAGGACGACTGTAATTATTTTCTAAAATTACCCGCACCCGTACACCGGCTTTTTGCCTTGCTACTAATGCTTGGGCAATTTTCGGTAGGCGTAATTCTTGAATAGCTACATCTACAGTAGATGTGGCTCTAGAAATGGTATCAATAATCTGTTGTTCTAAGTTATCTCCCAGGCGAGTTTGTAGGCGATAGGGTTCTGGATATTTTGCTGATGGGGAATGGTTAAAGTAAACTTTAACTAATGGGTCTTGTGGTAGGGCTGGTAAAAGCTGAGTTTTATCTGGTAGTTTTTGACAAGCCGTGATCATCAAAACCAGCAAAAAGATCAGGATGTATTTTGGTGGTGGGAAAATCAGCACGGTAGTTCACTAACAGTGGATTGGGAAAAAACCAACAATCAATATGGTAAAATTATGGCTAAGAGGATGTTTGTCAAGTCATGATTAGTGTATCAAATATTGTTTTACCCCACCCTAACCCTCCCCTTGTAAGGGGAGGGGACTGGATTTAATCGATATGTGGTCTGTATTGATTTCGGTGGTTGAGCGAAGTCGAAACCACGATCCCCCCAATAATCTCTAAAATCTCTTGCGGTTCTCTTAACCTCACTTCCTCCCCCTAATATTCCTTCGACTTCCCTCAGAGGATGTTTGGAAAGTCCCTCATGGTGTATCTAATATTTTTAGATCCCCCTAAATCCCCCTTGAGAAGGGGGACTTTGACTCTAGTTCCCCCCTTTTTAAGGGGGGTTAGGGGGGATCAAGAAGTGTCTAAAATCACCTTATAAAACTTATCAGACATCCTCTAACGCCACATTATAACAATCATGCCGAAAACCCTTGAGAAGCAGACGCATAGCGCCGTATTTCCTATCTATTTATTAATATGCAAATATATTTAGATTACAGCGCCACCACTCCCACTCGCCCTGAAGCCATGGCTGCGATGCAAGCAGTCCTCAATCAACAGTGGGGTAATCCTTCCAGTTTACATGAGTGGGGACAACGGGCGGCTACAATTGTGGAACAGGCAAGAATCCAAGTCGCAGAATTAATTCATGGTGCGCCAGAATCCATAGTTTTTACTGCTGGTGGTACTGAGTCCAATAATTTGGCTATCATTGGCATTGCCAGATTATATAATCTACCCCAACATATAATTATTTCTCAGGTGGAACATTCCGCTATTTCTGAACCTGCGCGGTTATTAGAAAAGTGGGGTTGGGAGGTAACCCGCTTGGGTGTAGATTGCAAGGGGAGAGTTAACCCCCAAGAGTTGCAAGCAGCATTACAAGACAATACTGTTTTAGTGTCTGTAATTTATGGACAAAGTGAGATTGGTACAGTCCAACCCATTGCAGAATTAGCAAAGATTACGCGGGAACACGGGGTTTTATTTCACACGGACGCGGTACAAGCGGCGGGACGTTTACCCATAAATGTGCAAGAATTATCAATAGATTTACTGAGTATTTCTAGTCATAAAATATATGGACCCCAAGGAGCAGGGGCGCTCTATGTGCGTCCAGGTATAGAATTAGTTCCTCTACTGTGTGGTGGGGGTCAAGAAATGGGTTTACGCTCCGGTACTCAAGCTGTCCCCGCTATTGCGGGTTTTGGAATTGCGGCACAATTAGCAGCGGTAGAATTACCCAGAGAAATACCCCGGTTAATTAAGTTGCGCGATCGCCTATTTGCCCAATTAGCAGATATTCCCGGTTTAGTCCCCACGGGTGATTTAGTGAATCGGTTACCTCACCATGTGAGTTTGTGTATAAAAGATGCGGATGGTAAAAAAATCAGTGGTAAAGCCCTAGTTAGACAAATGAATCTGGCTGGTATTGGTATTAGTGCTGGTTCTGCCTGTCATAGTGGTAAACTTAGTCCCAGTCCCATACTTTTAGCAATGGGGTATTCAGAGTCAGCAGCTTTAGGAGGGGTACGTTTCACCCTTGGGCGTGAAACTACCCCTGCTGATGTAGATTGGGCTGCCATGGTATTTCAGCAAATTTTACACCGAATTTATTCCTGATAAATTCTTCGCTGACTATAATAATTTATTATACAACTGCATTAATTATACATTATTAATGTAAAATCATATAGTACGCAGGTAAATAAGCATCTATGTCACAGTCCGAACCTAGAGTAGAACATTTTGCCGTCAAAAGTAAAATAGTTAGCGAAGTAGCTTTGCTATTTACTATTTATATTCTGGTAACCGCACTATTATTTTTACACTTCCGCACCTGGGACCCTACCATCACTCGCCAGGTGTGGGGTATCTTTGTTTATCCCAGTGTATTATTTGGTGGCGTTGCTTTAGCTTGGCGATATGTTTCCCATGTCATCTGGATATTACCAATAGGTTCCCTGGTGTTTATGGGATTACCATTTCTAGTAACCCTCCTAGGGGGATGGAGTTTAATTCCTCTGGGTATATTCGGTATTAGCGCCACTATCTTTACATATTTATCCCAACAAGACCGACCGGTGATTAAAGCCCTGCAACTTTCAGGGGCGGGAATGATTCTCGCGGTATTTTATTTTTTTGTGGTCAATGGTCATGGTTATGCCAATATATTCGCAGACCTCACTGCTTATACTAATACTGTTCACCCAGATACCCTGTTTCATTCTGCTATTGTGCAGATGATCGCTAAGTTTAATACACCATCAACAGGATTAGATGGTGTACAACCTTTAAGCTATCATGTTGCCGTACATCGTTGGGTGGCGGCAAATTTCAACATTTTAGGCGGACAAGTACCTCTACTATTAGGTATTTGCCAACAAGTTGCTTTTCTACCGGCGGTTTTCTTTGCTACAGTTTTAGCCTTCATGTGTTTGCTATCAACTCCACTTTCTACACTAGTGGCTTGTGGGTTTACTTTTTTAGGTTTATGGTTGTTCGGAACTCGCATCTGGACTGCTTTAGGCGGTGAATCCTATAATTTTGGCCTTCCTATATTTATAGCCATGGTACCAGTAGGGCAAAGATGGTTGTTCAAAGCTAGGGAAAGTAATCGCTGGTTCACAGTTGACCCTTTACCCCTAACATTGTCCGTGGTAGCAGTCCTAGCTTGTGGCGCTGCAAAGATTTCTACCGGGGTGATACTGGCTTTGTTTCTCATCCTCTGTGGGTTTATCCCTAAAATTTGGCACAAAAATCAACTGAATTGGCGATATGTAGGACTGTTATTAGCTTTAGCGATCGCTTTTTTTGTGGGATGTTTAGCTTTAGCCTTTAGCTTTAGTGGGGGAAATCTTACTAACATTTTCTATCCCTTTCACTTTGCACGCATCTACACAATTCATTTTATTTGGCCAAATATCGTATTTTTAGCGTTAATTGTCCTATTTTCCTGGTTGCAGAGGAATCAAGAAAAATTCCTGGGGCGATCGCAGGTGATCATCCTCACAGTGCTATTTTTAGCATCTCAACTACCAGGAGCTTTACTGGATATGGGCGGAACCGCAGCATATCATTTTATGCACCCAGCGCTGTTAGTCACCTTATTGTTTACCTTGGCTGCTGTAGCTGACTATTGGTCAGTCAACCGCAAAACTGGTTTTCTATTCATTGTAGATCCCCTAGACCATGAAACCAAACCCTTGTCTCCAACTACTCGTTGGGGACTGATAGCCTTAGTTTTAATTTTTTCATTGTCCAGTGGAACGGGAATTGTCTATCGTGGTAGCTACAAGGATAGGGCGTTCGGGTTTGCTGATCAGTTGGTAACTGCTCTAGATGTGTTTTCTGCTCAGTCCAATTCATCACCTGATTCAGAGTCATTAACTAATTTGAAAGGTTTAAGTAAACTCCAACGTCAGTTAGGTTTGTTACTTTTTCCTCCCAGTATTAACTGGGAAATCTACAACACCAAGACAGAGTTGGGTTACATCCAAACCGGACTTGCTCAATTAATTCAATCAAAGAAATTAGAACCAGGTGACAAAAACTTAGCTATTCATATTTCACATGACTTTCCATTCTTTTGGCAACCCCGTGGTGCAAGAAGTTGTTGGGATAAATCTTTTGTAGTTCCTGCAATGACCGGATTACCCCTGCTGAATGGAGTCAGAGGTGAGAATAGTAACTGTAATTTAACTAAGGATTTTGGTATGAAGGACTATAGTTCAGAGTCTTGGAATCGTCCAATTTCTCAGGAAGATATCTGCGCCAAGTCCACTAAATTAGGTTTTGACAAAGTGTTGAATGTGACCAGGAAACAAATTCAACTATATTCTTGTCAGGGGTTCGACCAGAAGTAAATTCTCTGTGGGATAGCTCCAGTCTAGAATTGCATTTACTCCAACCATCATCAAATGTCTCATATATCCGTTGTCATCCCTGTATATAAAGCAGAAAAAAGCCTTGATGTTCTCTATGAGAGGCTTAAGGTTTCCTTGTCTGAGATTACACAGGATTTTGAAATCATTTTAGTTGAGGATTGTGGGGGCGATCGCTCTTGGGATATTATTGTGGAGTTAAGTAAGACTGACCCACGGGTGAAAGGAATTCAATTTAGTCGCAATTTTGGCCAACATTATGGCATCACAGCAGGGTTAGATCATTGTGACGCTGACTGGGTAGTTGTTATGGATTGTGATTTACAAGACAGACCAGAAGAAATTCCCCGACTGTATGCCAAAGCTCAACAGGGTTATGATGTTGTCTTAGCTCGCAGAGGTAAACGTAAAGATCCCCCGCTGAAGCGACTTACTTCATGGTTGTTTTATCAAATCTTTAACTACTTGACAGATTTACAATATGATGGACAAGTAGGTAACTTCCGCATTATCTCTCGTCAAGTTGTCGAGAACTTTTGTTTAATGCGGGAACAACTGAGATTTTTTGGTGGTTTGGTAGATTGGATGGGATTTCCCACCGCTAGTATTAACATTACCCATGACCAGCGTTTTGAGGGTAAAAGCACTTATACTTTCGCTAAACTCTGGAAACTAGCTAGTGAAACAATTATCGCCTATTCAGACAAGCCTCTACGCCTGTCTATTAAGTTAGGTTTTCTGATTTCCACTTTGTCATTTATTTATGGTATTTATATTGCTGTTAGGTTTGTGTTTTATGGTTCGCCTGTAACTGGTTGGAGTAGCCTGATTGTGTCTTTGTATTTTCTAGGTGGGATTATTATTTCTATTCTGGGAATACTAGGTATTTATTTAGGGAAAACTTTTGATCAGACAAAAAGAAGACCTTTATATTTAGTCAGGAATAAGACTGATACTGTACATGAAACTTTAAATATCAGTTATGAACTAAAAAAATGTGATGAATATGTCTGAGGATATTGTATTTACTCCATGGGATTCTCGCGCTTTTGGAATCAAAACATTTGAAATACCCTATATATCTGAAAATGATCTAAGAAATACGCTAGAGAAAATTAAAAAGCAAAAATCTGAGGGACACTATACTATTAAAATTAACCCATTAGCCCCAAAGAAAACATTACATGAGTTCGGTTTTTATTATTGTGATACCTTAATTGAACCTTATTGTACTTCTGAGAGGTTATTAACATATAAAAGAGAGGGTATAGAGATTTGTGAACCATTAAACATAGAAGAAATAAGTCAGATTGTTTATGGTGCTTTCACTTATGGTCGCTTCCATAGAGATTTTAATATAAATCAAAATCTTGCGGATCTAAGATATGATTTGTGGTTAAGAGACCTTTGGCAGTCCAAAACAGTTTTTAGTTTAATGTTTTACGGTTCTGTAGTAGGTTTTTGGGCATATTCAGATAATAAAATTATACTCCATGCTTTAAGTAAAGGGTATAGAGGAAAAGGACTATCCAAATATTTTTGGAGTATTGCTTGTAAAAGATTATTAGAAAAAGGTTATCAAGAATTAACAAGTTCAATATCTATATCTAATGTGGCCGTTCTAAATCTCTATTCATCTTTAGGATTTAGGTTTAGAAAACCGGTAGATATATATCATTTACTTGTAGAATAATTAATTACTATTTCAACTCAATTACATACCAATTACATACAATTTTCAATAATACTAATGAATCATCTTTACATTCTCCTAACCATCCTGTTCACAGTCTACGGACAAATTGTGATTAAATGGCAAGTGCAACTGGCGGGAGCACTTCCCCCAGACAATATAGCCAAACTAGAATACATCATTAAACTACTACTCAACCCCTGGGTAATTAGTGGCTTTGCTGGTGCATTCCTAGCAGCAATTAGCTGGATGGCCGCCATGACTAAATTTGACCTCAGCTATGCTTACCCATTCATGAGTTTAGCCTTTGTCCTAGTCCTCTTCCTCAGCGCCATCTTCTTTAAAGAACCCGTAACTATTCCCAAATCTCTGGGGTTGGGATTCATTATCTTAGGTATTATCATTGGTAGCAAAGGGTAGAAATCCACTTCTCAAAAGAATCATAAAAAATTAATATGCCCCAAATTACCCAAGGAATTCGCTCAATCCTTTCAATCCCTTTCTTTTATAGCTTATTTCAAAAAATCCTAGGTCAGAATAGAGTCTATAGTATTCTGATTAAAAATTATCTCAGACCCAGTATCGGCGATCGCATACTAGATATTGGTTGTGGACCTGCTAATATATTAGCCTATTTACCCCAAGTGGAGTATATAGGATTTGATGCCAGTGAAAAGTATATTAGTGATGCCAAAAAGCGTTATGGCAATCAGGGAACCTTTATCTGTCAACTAGTCACATCTGACAACCTCACATATAGGGAATATTTTGATATTGTTCTAGTGTTTGGAGTATTACATCATCTTGACGATATAGAAGCAGAAAAACTGTTTAAATTAGCTCACACTGCCTTGAAACCCGGAGGCCGATTAGTAGCTGTCGAGAATTGCTACACAGAGAATCAATCCCCCATTGCCAGATGGATTATATCTAAAGACCGGGGACAAAATGTAAGGGATGAAAAAGGTTACTTAAATCTAGGGTATAATTTATTCCCCCCCCCACATACATCCTGTAACATTCGTCATGACTTATTACGGATACCCTATACTCATATCATTATAGAATGTATAAAACCAGATTAAACGGAAAAATCACATATTTTTTTTAATAAACAATAATTTTCGATGAAAATCTGCCCCCAATGTCACCATCATTTTAACCAACCTAACTGGGATTGTCCCGCCTGTGGTTACACACCCCCAATATTAGATGGACACCAGAGCTTTGCACCGCAACTCGCAGCGGCTAGCGAAGGATTTGAGGACTCAGCCTTCCCCATACTAGCAAAACTAGAAGCCAAAAACTTCTGGTTTCGCGCCCGCAACCGCTTAATCATTTACGCCATTAAACATTACTTCCCCCACGCTCAAACCTTCCTAGAAATCGGCTGCGGAACTGGCTTTGTCCTTCAGGGAATTGAAAAACACCTCCCCCACCTCATCACCTGCGGTAGTGAAATATTTACTACCGGCTTACAATTTGCCACAGAACGCCTGTGTAAAACAACACTTTTTCAAATGGATGCCCGTAATATCCCCTTTGCCGAGGAATTTGATATTATTGGAGCTTTTGACGTTCTGGAACACATAGAACAAGATGAAGATGTACTTATACAAATGTATCAAGCTATTCCACTCAGTGGGGGTATAATACTGACTGTCCCCCAACATCCCTGGTTATGGAGTCAAGCTGATACCTACGCTCACCACGTCCGGCGCTATATTAAACAAGATTTAATCACCAAGTTACAGCAAACAGGATTTAAAGTAGTAAAAGTTACCTCTTTTGTTTCTCTTCTCTTACCCTTAATGCTACTTTCTCGACTCAATCAGCGCTCATCAAAGAATTATGACCCCACCAGTGAGTTAAAAATTAGTGGCAGCTTAAATTACCTCTTAGAGAAAATTTTAGATGTAGAACGCTGGTTGATTAAACTAGGTTTTTCCTTTCCCTGGGGCGGCTCTTTGTTAGTAATTGCCTACAAACAATAACCCATGAATAAAATACCCTTTAACAAACCCTACATGACAGGTAAAGAGCTATGGTATATCAGCCAAGCTCACCACGCAGGACAACTCGCCGGGGATGGAAATTATACCAAAAAATGCCATCAATGGCTAGAAAACCATACCCACTCCCATAAAGCCCTCCTGACTCACTCCTGCACCGCCGCCCTAGAAATGTCAGCTATTTTAGCCGATTTGGAACCAGGAGACGAGGTAATTATGCCCAGTTATACCTTCGTTTCCACCGCCAACGCCTTTGTTCTCAGGGGAGCTATTCCCGTATTTGTAGATATCCGCCCCGACACCCTCAATTTAGATGAAACCCTAGTAGAAACAGCTATTACACACCGCACCCGCGCCATTGTCCCCGTCCATTATGCTGGGGTTGGTTGTGAAATGGATACCTTGCAACAAATTGCCACCAAACATCAACTATTGTTAATTGAAGATGCAGCCCAGGGACTGATGTCATCCTATAAAGGAAAACCCCTTGGTAGTTTTGGTGACTTGGCTTGCTTTAGTTTCCATGAAACCAAAAATATTATCGCCGGTGAAGGCGGTGCTTTAATTATCAATAATCCCCAATTCACAGAATCAGCGGAAATCATTCGGGAAAAAGGCACTAACCGCAGTCAATTCTTCCGGGGACAGGTAGATAAGTATACCTGGATAGAAAAAGGCTCTAGTTACTTACCAGGAGAATTAATTGCCGCTTTTCTCTATGCGCAACTTGAAGAAGCACAACAAATTATTACCAACCGCCTCAAAGTATGGAACCATTATCATCAACTGCTAGAACCTGTAGAAAAATCCGGTAAATTACGCCGTCCTATCATTCCCCCTGAGTGTCAGCACAATGGACATATGTACTATATCCTGCTAGAGGATTTACAAACCCGTACCCAGCTAATTAAATACCTCAAAGAACAGGGTATTAATGCGGTGTTTCACTATGTACCTTTACATAGCTCTCCTGCTGGTAAGCATTATGGACGGGTGAATGGGAAGATGGATCATACTAACCTTCTGTCTGATTGTTTATTGCGCCTACCCATGTTTCCAGAGTTAACAAGTTCACAAATAGAAATAATTGTCGGGGCTGTTAAGAGTTTTTAATATCCACACGGGAGACATAATTTATAGTTATCCACACGGGAGCCATAATTTATAGTTATCCACACGGGAGCCATAATTTATAGTTATCCACACGGGAGCCATAATTTATAGTTATCCATACGGGAGCCATAATTTATAGTTATCCATACGGGAGCCATAATTTATAGTTATCCACACGGGAGCCAGGGAATAAATTCCCTGTCTAAAAGCTTAAGTCGGTTGAAAACCGACTAGGGAGGGGTGTCAGGATTTTCGTGTGATTTGTTAATTTAATTTATCAATTTAATTATGGCTTTATGGCAATAATATAATCATAGTCTTGTTCAAGAATCAAATAATAGTCCTATACAGAGTAAAGGGAACAGGGAACAGGGAACACTGAAGGATTGGGGAACACACCGAACACACAAAAAACAATCAAATCCAGTCCCCTCCCCTTACAAGGGGAGGGTTAGGGTGGGGTAAAATAATAATATTCGATAGTAAGATCGAAACCGAAATCAATACGTTCCCGTCAGCGAAGTCGAAGGAATATCAGGGGGTATTGGCGGGATTGTGGTTTCGACTTCGCTCAACCACCGAAATCAAAGGGTCAAGGGATTTGTCCTAATAACTTACATAAATATTCACCATAACTATTTTTGGCGTATTGATCTGCGATCGCAGCTAGTTGCTCTGGGGTAATCCACCGTTTTTGGTAGGTAATTTATTCGGGACAGGCGATTTTCAATCCCTAGCATAGCGGTAATCGTGGGGCGATCGCTCACAAAGGTAATTAAGCCACTTTTAGAACAACCTCCACCCCACCCCAAAACCAGTCGGTTTTTAACCGACTTGAGCTTTCAGACAGGGAATTTATTCCCTGGCTCCCTATGCAATAATATATACAACCCGGATACACCCGCACCCAGGGCGATCGCCCTGAATAATGGA
This sequence comes from Anabaenopsis tanganyikae CS-531, assembly GCF_029891675.1. Taxonomy (NCBI): domain Bacteria; kingdom Bacillati; phylum Cyanobacteriota; class Cyanophyceae; order Nostocales; family Nodulariaceae; genus Anabaenopsis; species Anabaenopsis tanganyikae. The sequence continues at coordinate 190 of NZ_JANQDF010000168.1, read as the reverse complement.
ATTGTCCGATTAATTTGACCAGCAATTTACCTATTTTATCAAATAATTATGGCTCTACCGTACTTGTTATGCTAATTTAACAACTGGTTCGAGGGAACAGGGAACAGGGAACAGGGAACAGAGATTAAGAAGGAATATTCAGGCATTTTCTTCAATAACCAACATTATTTCCCTTATACGGTAAGCTTTT
>NZ_JANQDF010000167.1:0-21331 GCF_029891675.1 Anabaenopsis tanganyikae CS-531 | reverse complement strand
TTATGGTTTTAAGGGAACAGGGAACAGGGAACAGGGAACAGGGAATAGTGAGTAGGGAATAGTGAGTAGGGAATAGGGAATAGGGGATAGGGGATAGGGAATAGTGAATGTCCTAATTACCTTGGCGGTTGCTATAACTTTGAGTTGGGTTTTGAATCCTAGTAGCATTTTGTCACCAAGCGAAAAGATGACAGGTTTTGAGTAAATGTGATTATTTGTTAGTATTAGTTAATGAACGATTAACTAATACTAACCCTCGATTCAACTGGGAAGCACCCATTAACTTTCTTGGTTAACCTTCTCAAATCTCCTGTTTGTCTGTCATCTCCGCCTGATGCTTTTCCTGTCCATGAATCCTTCTTCCAGGCTATGGCAAAATTTATAAGAGTCCTTCCAGAATTACTTGTCCCCGCATGACCGCAAATATTAGCAACCTCCCTAGTCTCTATGACCCATTTACCACCGAAGCCAGGTGGCAAAAATTTTGGGAAGAAAACCAAGTTTACAAAGCTGACCCCAATCAAGGCGGTGAACCTTACTGTATTGTGATTCCCCCTCCTAATGTCACGGGGAGTTTACACATGGGTCATGCTTTTGAAAGTGCCTTAATTGATACTCTGGTGCGCTATCACCGCATGAAAGGGCGTAACACCCTATGGGTACCGGGAACTGACCACGCCAGCATCGCCGTTCACACGATGTTAGAAAAACAACTGAAGAAAGAGGGTAAAACTCGCTACGAACTGGGGCGCGAGGAATTCTTAGAACGCGCTTGGCAATGGAAGGCGGACTCTGAGGGTACAATTGTTAATCAGTTAAAACGTTTGGGTGTGTCGGTTGATTGGACACGGGAACGGTTTACTTTAGATGAAGGTTTATCAAAAGCTGTTCTGGAAGCCTTTGTAAGTCTCTATGAGTCAGGATTAATTTATCGTGGAGAATATTTAGTGAATTGGTGTCCTGCTTCTGGGTCGGCGGTGTCTGATGTAGAAGTGGATAATCAAGAAGTTGATGGGAATCTTTGGCATTTCCGCTATCCCCTGAGTGATAATTCTGGGTTTGTGGAGGTGGCGACCACTAGACCGGAAACTATGCTGGGTGATACTGCTGTGGCTGTTAACCCCAATGATGAAAGGTACTCTCATTTGATTGGTAAGACCCTGACTCTACCAATTATGAATCGGGAAATTCCCATTATTGGTGATGAGTTTGTTGATCCCACTTTCGGAACTGGTTGTGTTAAGGTGACTCCAGCCCATGACCCGAATGACTTTGAAATGGGTAAGCGTCACAATCTGCCGTTGATCAATATTATGAATAAGGATGGAACTCTTAATGCTCAGGCTGGGGAGTTCCAGGGACAAGACCGCTTTGTGGCTAGGAAGAATGTGGTTTCTCGCTTGGAGTCAGAGGGTGTGCTGGTGAAGGTGGAGAATTATAAGCATACTGTTCCTTATAGCGATCGCGGTAAAGTCCCGGTAGAACCACTATTATCTACTCAGTGGTTTGTGAAAATTCGCCCCATGGCTGATCAAGCTTTAGAATTTCTGGACGGGCAAAATTCGCCGGAGTTTGTCCCCCAACGCTGGAGTAAGGTTTATCGTGATTGGCTGGTTAAGTTAAAGGATTGGTGTATCTCTCGTCAATTATGGTGGGGTCATCAAATTCCGGCTTGGTATGCGGTGAGTGAAACCGGCGGCCAAATTACCGATAATACCCCCTTTGTGGTGGCAAAATCAGCCGCTGAGGCTTGGGAAAAAGCTAAAACACAATTTGGCGAAAATGTCAAGTTAGAACAAGACCCAGATGTGTTAGATACTTGGTTTTCTTCTGGGCTTTGGCCATTTTCAACTTTGGGTTGGCCAGAACAAACGCAGGATTTAAGGACTTATTACCCTAACACTGCTTTGGTGACTGGTTTTGATATTATCTTTTTCTGGGTGGCCAGAATGACGATGATGGCCGGACACTTTACTGGGAAAATGCCATTTAATGATGTTTACATTCACGGGTTAGTTCTGGATGAAAACGGTCAGAAAATGTCGAAAACTAAAGGTAATGGGATTGACCCACTATTATTAATTGACAAGTATGGTACTGACGCGCTGCGCTATACCTTAGTTAAAGAAGTGGCGGGGGCGGGTCAAAATATCCGCCTGGAATATGACCGCAAAAAGGATGAGTCGTCATCGGTGGAAGCGGCGCGCAACTTTGCTAATAAGTTATGGAATGCGGCCCGGTTTGTGATGATGAATTTGGATGGACAAACGCCGCAACAGTTAGGTCAACCACTGGCTACAGAATTAAGTGATAAGTGGATTCTTTCCCGTTATCATCAAGTTATCAAACAAACTAGTAATTACATTGATAACTACGGTTTAGGGGAAGCGGCCAAAGGTCTGTATGAGTTTATATGGGGTGATTTTTGTGACTGGTATATTGAATTAGTCAAATCCCGGTTACAAAAAGATGCCGATCCCGCATCCCGCAAGGTAGCACAACAAATTCTTGCCTATGTGCTGGAAGGGATTTTAAAATTACTGCATCCCTTAATGCCTCACATTACTGAGGAGATTTGGCAAACTCTCACCCAACAACCAGGGGATTCTTTAGAAAGTTTATCTTTACAAGCCTATCCGCAAAGCGATAATCACCTGATTAATCCCGATTTGGAAGCACAGTTTGAATTGCTCATTGGTACAATCCGTACGATTCGGAATTTACGCGCTGAGGCGGATATTAAGCCAGGGGCGAAAATTACGACCAACTTGCAAACTGATAATCCCCAGGAACAGCAAATCCTCACAGATGGACGGGCGTATATTCAAGATTTGGCTAAGGTGGAGAATTTAACTATTGCTGGTGTGGGGGAAGCTTCTCCCGGAGATGAACCCGTCCCAGAAATGGTGGAGAAAAAACCTCTGAGGGGTTTAAAGACAATTGCTTTAATTATTGTACTGCTTGTCTTTACTAGGATAGGTTTAGCGACGGGGAAGGCAATTTATGAAATTCCCTTAATGGGGAGATTTTTTGAAATAGTTGGTTTGGGTTATGCATCTTGGTTTGTTGTACAAAATCTCCTCCTAGCTGAGGACAGACAAAAGCTTTTCGCTGTGTTTTCTGCGCCGCGCCATCCCAAGGAAATCTTACAAACAGAATTACAACAGCCACCAGCACCAGAAAATGCCATTGCTGGTGTTGTGGGTACTGTACAAGTGGTAATTCCTTTGAGTGGGGATGTTGTAGATATTGCTACTCTGCGGGCTAAACTGGAAAAAAGCCTCAACAAAGCCGAAGCTGAGGCTAAGTCTTTGAGTGGGAGGTTAAGTAATCCGAAGTTTGTGGATAAAGCGCCAGCAGAAGTGGTACAGGGAGCCAGAGATTCTTTAGCAGAAGCTGAGAAACAAGCTGAAATTTTGCGCGATCGCTTGCGTAGTTTAACATAGGTCTAATGGGTAATGGTTAAATACAAATTAACCATTACCTATGAACTTACAGCGCATTTTATCTGAGTTAGGTACACAAGGGCGGACACCGATAGCTACCGCTTGCGTAAGCCATTGCCCACCCCAGAAGATTTATGATATTAATGTGTTTACTTTATTGATTTTAAAAGTGCTGTAAATCATATTTTACTTTTCCCCACGGCTGAAAATAAAGCCATGCTATATCTAGCCCAAGTACATAAAAAGAAATTTTCAGATAACTATCACTTACGCTTGTTAGCACGTCAAGAAAGTCCAAACCTGTGGGTAATTATCCCTGAAGAGAGTGTGATTTCTGTGGGTAAAGAAACTAAGATGAGTGATAACTTGCTGGTTTTAGTGCAGCTTTCCCCTGAAGGTGATATTGAAAGTTTAGAAGATGCTAGGGACTGGGTAATAAATTTAGTGCAAACCTACCTCAGCATTGGTATGACACCAAAACAGTTAGAAGAAGAAGTAGAACTTGCCGAAAACTGGCGACAATCTCTAACTTTACAAAATCAAGAATTAGCTCGTCGTACTCTAGAACTAGAAGCACGTCGCGAACAGATTCAAGCCTTAGAAGAACGTCTTCGACGTGACAGAAATCGTCACCATGGAGACTCTGGTTAAACAATTCAAATCTAAGTTTATGTGGGAAAAAATCACCTGATCCCGAACCCCTCTCCTTGGTAAGAAGAGGGGAGTGTTAACTTCTCAGATATTGAGTTAAACTCTTGCGGTTTTAGCTAAGGGAAGAGCTTTAGTACTATCGAGTTCTTCGGATGCTAATAACTCGCGAATTAAACGCGCTATGGCTTTTTGCGCCAGGCGATTAGTAATTTGTTGACCCAACCGCTGTACACCTGGATTTACTAACAGTTGGGCCAGTTGGGGAGCTAATTCCACCGGATCAAAATCACGGTTTTCCCGAAGAATATTTAAAATGCGTTTAATATGGTCTAAGGTTTGTTGTTGCTCAACTGTGGCCCTTGGGATTTCGTGAACTGCTGTTAAACCTACTCTTTCTCGCAGGATATAAGTGAAGTTGTGCAGAACATTTTTACCTACAGCATTAACTCCATTGAGAAATTCATCTACTATTTTGTTGCGAATGAATGCACCCCGTTCAGAAGAAAGAAACTCGACTCCCTGGTTTAAAACTAGATTGAAGTCGTAATCCTGATTTTTCTTCGCATTACGTAACAAGTTTTCTAACCGATTCCAACGGAATTTTTCATCTTTAAATAGTAAGTTTTGCAGTGATGTTCTTAATTGTGGTGCTTCGTCGGTTAACAGACGTTTCGCAACATAAGGATAGGCTTCGCTGAGAACTTTGAAGTTGGGATCTATATATATAGCGATACCTTCGAGGGTTACCAGGGAGCGAATAATTAAAGCGTAGTAAGGAGGTACGCGGAAAGGATATTCATACATCAAAGCTGAGAGTTCATCAGTGATGCTTTTAATGTTCAAGTCAGCAACGCTGGCTCCTTGAGCATCAGCAAAGACTCTTGCAAAGGCGGGAATTATGGGTGTTAAGTCGGTGTCTGGTGATAAAAAATCTAGTTTAACGTAATCGTTGGCTAAACCTTCAAAGTCACGGTTAACGACGTGAACGATCGCTTCAATTAAACCATAACGCTGGGGCGGTTGTACCTGACTCATCATGCCAAAGTCGAGATAAGCCAATTTCCCCTCTGGTGTGGCTAATAAATTACCTGGGTGGGGGTCAGCATGGAAAAATCCGTGTTCGAGTAGCTGGCGCAGGGAACATTGGACACCCACTTCAATCAGATAACGAGCATCTATACCTTGGGCGTTGATTTCGGCAGTTTGGGTTAATTTTGTGCCGCTTATCCACTCCATGGTCAGGACGCGACGATTGGTGTATTCCCAGTAAATTTTCGGGATGTAAATATCTTTTATGTGACCATATAACTCGAAAAAGCGTTCGGCATTTTCTCCCTCATGAATATAATCCATCTCTTCAAAGATGCGATCGCCTAATTCATCGAGGATACCAACTAAGTCACTGCGTATTCGTTTAACTTTATTTTTTACCCAAGCGGCGAGTTGGCGCAAAATAAACAAGTCAATAGTAATTGCTTCTCTTAAATCAGGGCGTTGGACTTTAATAGCGACTTCTTCACCAGTTTTCAATTTACCTTTATAAACTTGCCCCAGAGAAGCCGCCGCAATGGGCTGTTCGGAGAGTTGGGCGTAAATTTCCTCTGGTGGTGCGCCTAATTCTTCTTCAATAAATTGGTAAGCGATGGCGTTAGGAAACGGCGGTAATTGGTCTTGTAACCTAGTTAATTCTTCTAGATATGCGGGGGGAACCAAATCTGGTCTAGTAGATAAAGCCTGTCCGATTTTAATGTAAGCCGGCCCCAATTTCGTGAGTAGTTCTCGCAGTTGAACAGCTCGACGGGGGTCTTTTTTCACCACTATTCCCCGGCGGTTGTCCCACCACAACCCAAATAGAAAGGAAAGGGTCGGCCCTAAGACTGCGAAAATACGCCGCACAACTTTTAGGGGGCGCTGGCGATAATGTTCCCTAATCTCTTGGGGATCGTAAGGTATAGCCTCAGTATCGGACTTTTGGTTAATCATAGATTTTGGTGAATCAACAACTAAGGTTGATATGCCATTTTCTGTTACTACTGGAGTAACTTGTGGTTCGTCCTCGGTTTTGCGCGAAGTCGGGGAAAGTGTCTTAACAATCATGAAGGAAGCCACCGAGAGGATTAAGCATGTAAAGTATTGTAACAATAAGTTTACAAAGAATCATCCCTCAAACAGGGATAAATTAGAGTTTTTCCCCAAGTTATCAGGGCGGGTTATCCACTCCAAACTACTAATAACTAGTAAAATGGCTTACTAGTTCAATAATATCTCGATATTCCCTATCCTCAACTGATACTTATAGGGGGAACAATTATAGACTTTCCAGAGAAAAGCGTTGTATCATAACAATATGCCCACAATGCACCAAGAAGTAAGAAAAATAACCTGCTTAGTGTTCTGTAAGTTAAAAGTACCCGCATCTGTCCTCTTGGAGAATTTGGCTTGATGTTGCTTTGGCTGCGAATCGAAAATTTTGCCCTGATTGATCAACTAGAGCTGGAATTTGGCCCTGGTCTCAATGTACTAACAGGTGAAACCGGTGCGGGAAAATCCATTATCTTGGATGCCATTGATGCGGCTTTGGGGGGTAAAATCTCTAGTCGAGTTATTCGCACGGGAACGAATCGTTCACTGGTAGAAGCTACTTTCACCCTATCACCTTCCTTAACCACTTGGTTGATAGCACAGGAAATCGATTTAATTGAAGATAACTGTGTAATAGTTAGCCGAGAAATTACTGGCAGTAGTAGTAATATCCGTAGTAGATCGCGGGTAAATGGGGTGTTAGTGAATCGCCAGATCATGGGAGGGCTGCGCGATCGCCTGGTGGAAATCACCGCCCAAGGTCAAACTTTACAGGTAGGACAGCCGGCCCAAGTCCGAGAATGGTTAGATGTGTATGGTGGTGACTTACTGATGCAACAGCGTCAAATCATTGCCACAGCCTTTAGTGCTTATCAAAGAGCTTATCTGGTCTTGGAAAAACGCCGGACATCAGAAAGGGAACGTCTACAGCAACTCGATTTGCTCAGGTATCAAATCCAAGAATTGAGAACTGCTAACCTCCAAGATCCTCTGGAATGGGAACAACTCCAGCAAGAACGGGAACGTCTCAATCATGTAGTGGAACTGCAACAGATGAGTTACAAGGTGTATCAATCCTTGTATCAAAACGATAATGAGACACCTTCTGTAACGGATTTATTAGCAGACAGCGAGGCGACATTAACTGATATGGTGGAGTACGATGGCCAATTACAACCTTTGTTAGATCTGGTCAGGGATGCTCAAACTATGATCATGGAAGTGGGAAGGCAAATTAATACTTACGGCAGTAGTTTAGAAGCCGACCCCCAAAGATTGCAAGAAGTAGAAGAGCGCATTCAAGAATTAAAGCAAATTTGTCGTAAGTATGGCCCTACCCTCACAGAGGCGATCGCCCACTACCAACGCATACTAGACGAGTTGGCAGAACTCAATGACGGTGAACAGTCGATTGAAAGTCTAGAACAGCAGGAAATGGCCTGTTTTGCCCATCTAACCCAAGTCTGTGAACAGTTAACTAAATTGCGTCGGCAAACCGCTGCGGATTTAGAATCTGAATTACTGTGTGAACTCAAGCCTTTAGCTATGGAAAAGGTAAAGTTTCAAGTGGAGATCGTGCCTATTTCCCCCACAGCCACTGGTGCGGACAAAATTACCTTTATGTTTAGTCCTAACCCTGGGGAACCCCTGCAACCTTTAATAGCGATCGCTTCCGGGGGGGAAATGAGTCGCTTTTTACTGGCGCTGAAAGCTTGTTTTTCCCGAGGGGATGCGGCGGAAACTATGATATTTGATGAAATTGATGTGGGGGTTTCTGGGAGGGTCGCCCAAGCGATCGCAGAAAAATTACACCAGCTAAGTCAAAATAACCAAGTTTTATGTGTTACCCATCAGCCCCTAGTGGCGGCGATGGCTGACAGACATTTTCGTGTAGATAAAAAAACTATTTGCCTAAGTAATAATACTGAAATTAGGACGGTGGTAAGAGTCACTAGTTTAGAGAATATGACCAATCGCCGGGAAGAACTGGCGCAGTTAGCTGGTGGTAAGTCCGCCACAGATGCGATCGCTTTTGCGGAGTCTTTATTATTACAAGCGGCTCATCATCGAGGACAAGAAATAATTTAATTTGACACTCCGACATAAATCTAAAATGAGGACTTCCTATCTCAACTGACGCTATAGTTAGGGTAGTTCGGGTTTTGTGTTTCTACTCATGAGAATTCCCTTGACCGTATGTATGACCTCAAGCAAAAAGTCTGGCAATACTTCTGGACTTGGGCTATAGTAATCCTGGTCACCTTGACTTTTAGTGCATGGGGTGTGCAATCAGCAGAGGCATTACTGCGACAACATCATGATTCCCCTGGTGTTTTGCGCTATCACTCCCAAGTATCTATCAAAGATGAAAAAGGCTATACTTGGCAGGTGCTATTGTTCAAACAAGATGACAAAAGTACAATCAAAGATTTAAGATTACGCCTAGTGGGTTTTCCGGGGATTGTAGAAATTGCTCACCCGCAACCATTAGTAATTGAGACAACATCAGGAAAACTATTGAGTGCATCAGATGCCTATAGCTTAACTGCACCTGCTCCCAATGTGGGTGAATATGAATTAACTAAAATTCTCCCCCAACTAGGAACCACCGATGCACTTAAACTATATGTGCCGACTAAAAATGTCAAGCCATTGCTGATCAATATACCTGAGAATGTAGTTACTGAATGGCAATGGCTAGTAACAGAAATTGAGTAAATTTCATTGATTACTACGCAAAGTTTCATGAATAACCGTCATGAATAATTCATTGAGAGGAATTCCCGCTGTTTTGGCCATGGAGGAAATCACACTTCTCGGAGAAAAAGAACAATATAAACCAGCCTCTAAAAACCAAGGTTGTCCATCTGGATCGATGCGGAAATCAAATAAACTATAGTGGCGACAACCCAAGGCCTGATGACAGAGTTTAGCTACTTCCTGCACCCGTGGGGTCATAGGGTCATTACAGTCCACAATCCAAGACTTGGTGTGATCTTTAGCGCTAAAATCCAAGTTACCATCATCGGTTTCCTTGAGTTTATCAGCATATTTGCGGATAGGTTTGTCGTGGGGGTCTAACTTATACTCTTCTAGGGGTAAACCCAATAACTCTCCGTCCTTAACAAGGATACCACATCTAACTTCTCGACCGAGTGGGATGAATGTTTCTACAATCACCTCATCTGCATATTGAAATGCTGTCTGCAAAGCAGCCTGATAATCAGTAGCCTCCTTGACTAAAGCCACTCCTAAAGAATTGTCAGAACTAACGGGTTTGATGACTACTGGTGGTGTAATTGTGGGTATATCTCCTGGGCGGAGTAATTCTCCTCGAGGTACTTTCACTCCTGCTGCAGCGACAATTGCTTTAGTTCTGGCTTTGTGGCTACCTATTGCCATAATATCGGCAGTATTGCCAATATAAGGAATATTCAGCAGGTCGAATAGGGCGCGGTAGTAAGTCATTCCCGGAATACAAAACATTTGTGGTAACGCCAGGTCAATGTTTTGCGATGTAATAAATTTAACAGCATCCCCTAGAGACATCGGTTTAGTGATAGCGATATCCTCTGGACTAAGAGAGGGAGGAAAACGCCACTGGCCATCAGGTGTAACGTATGCAATCTGAAAATCATAGCGTGATGAATCTGCCGTTGCTGTCAAACAGTCTTGAGCATAAAGGCGTGATAAATGACTATAAAACTCATTGTATGCAGACCCCACCAAATGCAGAATACGAAGTACAGACATAATAGACTTTCCTATAAATAGCAGCCAAGGAAAAATTTATCTTTTAATCGCCACCTAACTCTACCAACTTGCCAATATTGAAATCTATTTTTACCCAACCTTTAAGCTGTTGTAGATTTTTCAGCAAGAGCAAGGTAATCTGCCAATGATGTAGAGTCAAAAATGGTACAGGGTCATCAAAGCAGAAAATAGCATCAGTACCCTTGAGGAGGGTATTCACAGATGTTTGCAATTGTTTCCAGGAACGGATACCAGTTAGTCGCCAGATTTCGTGATATATCCAGTAAGTGGGCTTGCTAGTTGCTAGGGGTTCCAAAACTGTAGGTAGGGGAGTCTTACCAAGATAGGCTTGTGCAACACCAGGATGATTGTAGAACATTGTGATCGCCGAATGGGTACGGGGATTGCATTCAATGGCGTAAACTGTCCCATCTTCAGCTTGGATAAAGTCAAAGGAAACTTGCCCAGTCAGTGCTAAACTTTTAACGAAGTGTTGCACCCATTCACGAATTTGGGGATTTTCGACGTTTTCATAGTTGATTTGAAATGCAGAAGAGTGGGAGCAACAATGTAGTCTTAATTCCCCGTCCCGCACTGTGCTATGTGTACATAACTCCTTACCAGGAATAAACTCTTGCATAATCCAAGGGTTTTCGGAACTGATGGGTAAACTGTTGACAAAGGCCGCTGTCTCCTCTGGGGTTTCGCAGGGAAGTTTGGTTAAATTTAAGCGGCGAACAGAGTCGTAAGCCAGATTTTTGAGAATATATTTGCGGGTTTCTTGACTAAAATCAAAATTGATAACTTGTTGTGGATCGGTGATTTTAAAGGACTTGGGGACGGATAAACCAAGCTTTCGCGCCTGCTGGGTAAAAGCAAATTTATCATCTAGCATCTTGGTAATATCTGCATCAAAGTGGAAAACCTCGCAGTATTCTGATAGTATTGGCTTTGCCAAGGAGTCGTAGTAACTAGCTACAGGGCTACATACAGGTACATAAACGTCAACTTGCTCTTTTCTCACGATTTCTACTAAGGCCTGGATATAGCCGTCTGGGTCTGATTGAGGTGCTGGAACTGTATAAAAAGCACTGACAGAACGGGAGAATCTATGACCAGATAACCAGTATTTGTGAGTTTCAATCAGAATAACTCTGTGTCCGTCTGCATGGAAACAACGAGCCAGTTGCAATGCTTTGGTCATCTTGGCTCCACTTACCAGGATAGTCTGCTGTTGAGCTTTTTTTTGGGTGAATGGCGATTTCACAAGGCTCCACAGCAAAGATGTTAATACTATCAAAGCATTGAAGGGTAAGGCTATTAGTAATAAGACGAGGGTACCAAGAGTTTTGAATGTAGTCAGTATTGTTACCATGAAAGCCGGTTGTCAGGTTTGATCTATCACTAAATATCAAGAATAGGAAGGTAGGGGGAGATGAGGAAGCATTGATCCTGTTCATCTCCCTGAAAGCTTGGTTACGCTATGCGTCTAATCAGAGTCACACCATCTCGGATGGGTAAGAGAACTTGCTCCACACGAGGATCGGCGGCGACTACAGAATTAAACTGTGCGATCGCTTGACCATTGGCTGTGCGTTGTTCTGGTGGTAAATAAACTTGTCCCTGTAACAACGTATTATCCACGCATATTAAGCCATCGGTGGTTAGTAAATGATGGTCTAAGATAGTGTGGAAGTACTCTACATACTCCTTTTTGTCAGCATCGATGAAAATCAAATCAAATGATTCTTTTCTGGCTGCTAATTTGTGTAGAGTCTCTAGGGCTGGTGCTACTTCTACAACTATTTTATAGCCGTCTGGAGATTCACCAAAGCAAGCTTGAGCAAATTTTGCCACATAGGAGTCTACTTCACAAGCTATCAGTTTTCCATCCCTTGGTAAAGCTTCAGCCATAGCTAAAGCTGAATATCCGGTGAACATTCCTACTTCTAGAATGCGCTTGGCTTTGGTCATGTGAACAAACATTTTCAATGTCTGTCCCTCTAGATGTCCTGAGAGCATTTCCTGCTCTAATTGACGCACTGTTTCGCGATCGCTAAAGCGTTTACCCCAATCTTCTTGACTAGTTTTTTGCGCCAATGCTGCTAAGGGTCTAGATTCCGGGGTGGTGTAATCATCCAAATAGGGGTCTAAACCTGCTGCTAATTGCACGGACTGGCGCAGGGAATCTAATATCTCTGGGGGAATATTGCTTTGTTGTGCTAATTTCAGGGTTTTCTCTAGCTGGAGGACTAAGATGCTATGTGGGGTTATTGGTCTAGCTGTTTGTTTTCCTACAATACTGGTCATCCCTTTACACCTCCAGTAGTTTGGCTTCTTGAGTTTCAATGTATGCATCAACCCCTTCTCCCTTCCGGGGGTATTGAGCACAAAGTTTTTTATGTTCAACTAAAGCCGCATCAAGTTCTTCACGGGTGAGATCATTAACAAAGAAGCACTCACCAATGGGACGAGGCATAGCAGCGCGTTGTTTGCCATCTCGTGTTAAGCTGATAGACTCGGTAGCATACCAGAGCAAATCGCTATTTAGTAGAGGATGATCCAGAGATAAACCTATACGACTCATCAAATCTAGGATGCGATCGCGCTCCGCTGTAAAAATATACCCCCGTTTTGCCGCGATGGTTGCAGACAAAGCCATATCTATGTTTACCGCATGACCATGATAGAGAGGTACGCGGGGTGCTAATTCTAGGGTAGGACTCCAAGTGTGTCCGTAAGCAATGACGCGATCAAGGTCTATTTCATGCAAGTTAGGAGTTTCCAACTCTAGCATAGTCTTGATAGCCTCATAGTTCACCTTATGGGCAATCTCTTTAAGTTCTGCTGTAGCATTCACGTGTCCAAAGTGAGTGGAAAGCAGTTGTTCGCCATATTCGTATAGTAGTTCAAACACTTGCGAGTTAGAAACTACAGCAATCTTAACTAATTCTGCCATCCCATTGCGAACTTGAGATATTGGCAAGGTCTTCAAAAATGAGAAGTCCAGAATTACCTTCAAAGGTGCATGATATGCTCCCAAGCGATTTTTCAACTTGCGATGATTAACTGCGACCTTAATCGCTACACCTGCATCAATTAAACCAATTAAGGTGGTAGGAACCCGAATATAGTTACTCTTACGACGGTAAGCAGCGCAAGCAAATCCCGCCACATCAGTAACTAGACCACCACCAACGACTAAAACCGGTTCCTTACGAACTAAGCCAAAGTTGGAAAAAGCATCGACAATTTTTTCAAAAGTTTCTAAGGTTTTAGCGGGTTCAGTAATGATGATGGGAAATACTGTCAGTTTAATCTCATAGTGCTGGAAATATGAGTTGATTTGCTGACCATAAAGTTCATAGACATTAGCATCAATCACGGTTAGACAGCGGCCAAATTTCTCATAGCTGTCAGCAATTTCTCTGTTTTTGATATCAAATGCACCATTCACATAGACAAGACTAAAGTCAATTTTTTCGTAACCTTCCACGTGAAACACACTTTCTGTAGCTTTAAAGGATGCTTGAACTTTATTCATGTTTCTTGACTGGATTCCAACTAAAAAATTCACTATTTCGGCAAAAATTACGATTTACCCTGATGGATGAACGCCAGCAAAAAATCATGCTTTTGCGCTTTTGAGAACAAAAACAAGACAAAATGAGCTTTCCATAAAAAAGCTTAATTTTTTTACTGACTGGTAATGTGATTAGACAAAACCATTCATCGGAGTAAATTATGTAATTCGGTTAAGCTCTCATGGGAGAGCACACTTAAACTAGTCAAATGTCCCAGATTTGTGAATATCACAGATCCACTTCGCATCTGGGGATTCTTGACTTCAATAGTGGAAAGATTCATTCCACTATCTTTTATTTTAGTGGCTTTCCGATGGTGAGATTCCTTAAAATTCCAGTCCTGGAAAAATATGTGTAATGTTGATCTCCAAGCTTTAATTTGAGGTTAGAACCATGATTAACCCCGATTTCGCTGTTTCTTAGCATGACATCAAACCTTATATTGCTAAACTCATCACATTCTATTTAGCTGAGAACGACAGTGGATTTCTAGAAACTTTCTCTAATTGTTAACTAGTCCCACTGTATTTTGACTCTAGCAACTTACCCAAGGCTAAACTTGGTCAAACTCCTATCGTTGTCTATTTATGTTGTCTATTTCTGCGATGAGATGTGAGATCACAACCATTATTGACCATCTAATTGCTGTTGTTTTGCATTAGTCTCAAAGCACAAAATAGCTAAACATGAAAGTTACTGATTAGACTCTATTGAGAATTTCAGGATAATTCCTGTTTCCCTCAATTAAGTTAATACCAGCCTCTGTTCCTCAAAATTCATAATTTCAACACAGTTAAAAACATTGTAACAAAACTTTACTCTTTTTCAGCAATAGTTGTAGGCTCAAAAGAATCAAGTTTGTCGCCAGTAGCATTCTCATTCTGAGTTACTCCGGGTAACTTAATTCGCCAAATACTGGTGAGGAAATGAGAAGTGCAGCACAAAGCATAAAGCTATGTTAATACGAATCATAACATAAGTAAATAAGTAAACCGCCAATTTTGCTAAATTCATCTAGAAATAGGAGTTTGAGCACGGTACAGTTAGGGCTGAACCACTGAAATACTGACTCAGGGCACGGCTAAAGCCACATTCTTGAGGATATTCATTGGGCCGTATTGTTTAATTATCTGCATTTGTTCCTGGTTTCGTACCAGCAACGCCCCCGCAAATCCCAAGGAGTTGATAGATATACCATGAAAATCCTCACGCGATCGCGGTATAATTAACATCCATTCCCGTGTAGCTAAAAGATTGTAAGCTCCAGATTGTCTGTTGTCGTCAAGGGCTTCTAACCCCACAGCACTTAATAAGGTATGATATAGCTCTAGTGTAGTTATTGCGGCTGTGTATGGCGAATCCCTGGGGTTTAGTTTGCCCAAAGCGTGAACAAAAGGCAATCCTGGTATAGTAGTTACAGAATCTACAAATGCTGCAGATGTTAGTAGGGGTTCTATAGGTATTTGCAGCCCTGAAAGCGTGAGTGGTAAGGGTACCATTTGCAGGTGTTTATGTGGCTGACTAGCTCCAGCCAGTTTACCACCATTGTAAAACGCCAAACCCTCAAACTCAGCTAGACAAGCCCACATAGCTGTAAAATCCTCTAGGGTGAGTAATTTTTCCTGTTCTTCAAAGGCACGGGTAATAATTAGCAGGTGATAGTCAACAACATTGAACTTGTTTAATATACAAACATGACTCTGGGAAATATCGGCAACGAATAAATCTTGCTCATAGGGAAGAAAGGGATTAGTTTTTTTCTTTTGCTGCTCCTTGTCTGTATCCTTGCGGAGCAGATTAGATAAAATTCTGACTAAAAATTTAACGCCATTGTCTTCGACAAATTCAAAATCTGTCGGTATTGACAGCAGCGCCCCACATTCTAAGGCGTATTGGGTCTGATCCTTGATACTTTTCCACAACCTGTCAGGTTTGAGTAATATTTTTTCTTGGGACATGATAAGATATCTAATTATATTTTGTGTAACTTTTAATTCTGATTTCTAGAAGTTGTTCTATAACTTTCCCAGAGTGAATTTTTATCATATTTTTACCCCCATTAATACCCCCTTACCAAAAAGCGAAGCAATAAAATCAAGTCCCATTCCCCTGTCAATGGGAGGGTTAGGTTAGGCTAAAACACTTTTAAAACATCCTCTTAGAAAAACATAATTTCACCCAACTCAAAAAACATTTCTTCAAGGTGCTCATCTATGGTGTCTTGGGTGAAGGTGCGCATAATCTCTGGTCTAGCGAGGAATTCGCTGATAGTGATTTTCTGTTCTCTAAAGGCTCTCACAAAATCGCGGATAGCAGTAATAGTTTTAATTTCAGCTTCTAGTTGTTCTGCCATACTTGCAATAGCATCTATTCCTGCTCGCGCCGCTTTGCGACAGTCAGTAACCATTGCGCCTTCTGGGGTATTTTTCACTTGGCGAAGTTCCTGTTTCAATTTATGATACTGAGTTTTGAGGATTTGATTTTGCTGTTCTATCCTCATACATTGACGATTTAAATCGTCTTGATTATTCATATCAATATATTTTCCGGATTGATGTTGCTGTTCAATTTCCAAGAGTCTGGCTAAGTCACCCTCTTGGTAAGCTTTGTTGATTTCTTTCATAATTTCAGTATGCAGTATTTGAGTTTCCCTATCTTTTACCTTGTCTGGGTGAAATATTTCTGCTAAACTTAGAAATGTCTGGCGAATTTTTCTGGCGGCTTCAGATTTGTTTACTGAAGAAAAGTTTAGACTCTCCTGGGGTTCTTGGTATTGACTGTGTTCTTCTCTCTGCTGATGTGAGAAATCATCTGTTACCTCCTCTGTGTCTTGAGATTCTGCATAATTACTAGGCTCAGGAGTGATAATTCTGGCAAATTGGAGTTGATAGTAAATTGCTTGAATATCTTTTTTGCTCTGTTTACCCAACTTTCTTTTATTCAAGATTTCATCAAACAGAGTATGAATTTCTCGGTCAATATCTACCAGTTCTTGGAAATGGGGATGATAGCGATTTAATACATCCGTGGCTACGGAACTCATTTGTGTCAAAAAGTTTTGCAGTTCCGTCCGTTTTCGCTTAATTTGTTTTAATAACCACTTGTGTTCTTTGTCTAAATTTTCCATGCGAAGATGGATAGATGACAGCGCCAGTGATGTTGTAGTTGCTGACTGGGATGAAGGTGTGCGTTTTTTCGGCATAAAGTAGGCCAGTCTGAGGAAATTTACATCTGATCAGATCGTACACCCACAATATTCAGTTTAATCAGTTAATTCCAGCGATCGCAGTGGTCACAATTGCGCGAAACTGAAAGCAGATCATTAAGAAAGGAGAACCTAATGGGCTGGACTAAAGTTATTGCGGCTGAGTCCCTGGAACCCAATGGGAGACAGGTAGTAAAAGTTGGCGCACGTAAAATTTTACTTGTCAACCATGAGAATCAGCTTTATGCTGTAGATAACACCTGTCCTCATTTAAAAATGCCGATGAAAAATGGCAAAATTACCGCAGACGGGGCGATTGTTTGTCCTATACATCGCAGTGCTTTTGACTTAGGTACTGGAGAGGTAAAAGATTGGTGTCCATGGCCACCTGGTGTAGGTAAAGTCCTTTCCATGATTTCACAACAAAAAACCCTACCTGTATTCCCTGTGCGTGTGGAAGAAGGTAGTATTTGGGTTGATATCCAAGAGGAATAATAGCCTCTAAATGGCAAGCGTTAACTCACTCTAGGGGCGATCGCTTGCCTGTATACAAGTTGCTATACTAAAGATGGCATAGTTATGAGTGGGAATCAAATCATGCTAGAAAGTAGGGACTATACACTAATTATCGACAAAAGCGGGAGCATGGCTACCCCAGATCAGAAAGGTGGTAGAACTAGATGGCAATCTGCACAAGAATCCACCCTAGCCTTAGCGAGTAAGTGTGAGCAATTCGACCCAGATGGGATCACTGTATATTTATTTTCTGGTAGATTTAAGCGCTATGAGAATGTCACTGCGTCCAAGGTCACACAAATATTTCAAGAAAATGACCCATCTGGTTCCACAGACTTAGCATCTGTGTTAAAAGATGCAATTGAGAATTACTTTCACCGCAAGAGCGCAGGTCAAACTAAGCCCAATGGCGAAATCATCTTGGTAGTAACCGATGGAGAACCCGATGACCGCAAAGCAGTCATGAAGGTGATTATCGAAGCTTCTCGCCGCATGGATACCGATGAAGAATTAAGTATTTCCTTGATTCAAGTTGGTACAGACCCACAAGCTACCCGCTTTCTCAAGGTTTTAGATGATGATTTGCAAAGCGCTGGGGCGAAGTTTGATATCTGTGACACCGTGACCATGGAAGATATGGAAGATATGAGTTTATCAGAAGTTCTACTCAATGCTATTACTGACTAGTTGAGCTTGGCGGTGTTCAAGATTGAATTAACCACAGATGATTCCCTTGTGGTTTGGGCTTCTTCAAGTTTTAATTGGGTACTGATTAAGTTAAAACCATGGATTCTCTTGACAAAGTCCTGGGTGAACTCAAAGCTGAATATCATCAGGGTAAATCCCCAGGACCACAACCACAGAAAAACACAGCTAAATCCTCAACTCCACCACCACCAAAGTCTTTATCTTTAGAGGATAGTCTTTTGGCGCAGGTGCGGACTGATTTTGCTCAACAAGATGCGCTTGAGGAGTTGCAAAAACAGCAAGCAATAGAACAGGAACAAATTCGCCAAGCTGAAATTAAGGCGCAAGGTTTAGCAGCTTTACGGGGGGAAGCAGAAACATGGTTGAAAACATTAGATCCGTTTTCTTCCGAAGGTCTTTGGTTTGAAAGGTTTGCTGAAGGTTATCCTTCTAAATTAGATGCGGCGATGGGATATTTACAAAGCGACGAATAAACAACTTATAGCCTTTTTCAGGCTCATGAAGTACACACCAATTCCCTATTCCCTATTCCCTATTCCCTGTTCCCTGTTCCCTATTCCCTGTTCCCTGTTCCCTCAAACTAAAAAAAATTGTACCTCACGAGCATGGGAAATGCTATGAAATAACCTGTTGTTAGTTTAAGCCTCTGGATGTTTTCTAGGGGTTTTATCTCTGGTAAACTTGGCTTTTAGCTAAATTTGTAAGGCCTTAAACCACCTACTCACCACTGTATTGATGGTTTGTTTGATTTGATGTTTACGATACCACTTTTGAAAAGCCATTTCGTACTCTTCCCCCTTAGTTTGAAAGGTATTCCAAGTATCTAGCCCTAATGTGCAGCTGCAAAATATTAAGAAATATAACGACCAGGTAAGACCGCCACCGCCGACGAAATCTAACAGCATCAAAAAACTGTTAAGAATTGCGTAATTACCCAGACGTTTCTTAAATTTTCCGATGCGGTAGGCGTTAAAGGCTTGTCTTTGTTCAATTTCGCTCCGTTGCGATCGCCAGTCAACTTCTGCTAGATTGAGAGAGTCTGGTGATATATCTAACTCTTGAGCAATTTCTAACAGTTGCTCATAGGAAAATTCCTTATTTTGGTCATCAGCTTGACGAGCGATCGCTAACTGAAGTATTTTCTGGACATCTTCCTGGCTATAAGAACGGAGCTGTTGAGGTTCAAATGCCGTCATAACATTATCTCTGAGTCTAAACAGGTAACTGTTAGCCATTATTTTTACTATATCTAGACTAACAAATCTCAATGGGGTGTAGACAGATATTATGGAAATTATCACCGGGGTTGTGGTTGCACAAAAGCGTAAATATCCTTAATAGCTTGTACCCAACCGTTAGAGACAGATTCCAGGATGCGATCGCCTTTGTCCTTGGTTGCGGTTGTAGCATCGCCAATTACCCCAGTTTTACTTATATCCTTTGTAGCCCAAGAAACAGGTAGTTTGCCCTCTAAACTCAGTAAGCTGCTTTGTCTTTGTTCTGGTGGATACTCAGCAACAGCTTGATCCATTCTTACCTGTTCTGGTAGAATTGCCAGCATAATACTAGTTTCAGCATCTCCGGCGTGCATACCTTGGGCTGCTTCCTTGGGTGTTAATAATTCTTTGGTAATATGAGGCACACGCCAAGTAAATAAGGGAAACACCAAAAAATCACCATATTGAATATGTAAATCCCGGGCTACCATTTGCATAACTTGGGGTTGTCCACCGTGTGAGTTCATTAACACCAATTTTCTAAACCCAGCGCGGTAAATACTTTCCCCCATTTCCATAATTACTGCTGTCAGGGTTTGAGTACTTAAAGTAATAGTTCCGGGAAAATGCCAATGCTCATTGGATTTACCATAATATAGGGTAGGTAAAGCATAAGCGGGAATACTTGCATCTAGCTTTTTGAGAGCTTCCCCCAACACTCCCACACCAATAGCAGCATCAACAATTAAAGGTAAATGGGGTCCATGTTGTTCAATAGCGCCCACAGGTTGAATAATAACCACATTTTCCTTATTTGGCATAGCTTGGATATCAGTCCAAGTTAGGTAGGGAAAAAACCTTTCAGGGGGAATAAAACTGTGCATATTAGTTGACGGTTGACGGTTGACAGGGATAGATGACAAACCTATCCGCGAATGACTGTGATATTTCTGCCCTGGGGACTCCGGGCTATTTCCGTGGTGGTTCGGTCACTAATGGGGGGTAAATCAGGGCGACGGTCAAATATTACTAACCATCCTGTATCTAGATTTAATCCTGATAAATACTTATCTAAATGTATCAATCCTTGCTGTAATGGGGTGGGTTTACCCTGTTTCCATACCTTTAATTCCATCCCTAAGACTACATCCCCATGCCTTAAACATATATCCATCCTCCCAGAGCCTATGGCGTATTCTCGTTCTAGGCTACCACCACCATTAACAACCCGGTGTAAAAATGCCATTAATACTAAGTGGGGAGCAATTTCTGGGTAAGGGGTACTTTTAAATAATGCTTCCCCGTGTTGTCGCCAAAAGTCTAAGAATGAATTTAACAGTGCTGTTACATCCAGTTTTCCAGTGGGTGTTAACCACAGGGGTTGAACAAATGTTAAAGAAGCAATTGTGACATTAGCTAAAGTTGTCGGAAATACCTCTCTATAGATAGGATTAGCAATTTCCAGTCCACCACCTCTATCCCGTTTACATAAACCTAAATCTAACACATAGCGCAAATTATCATCAGGAACGTTGCCTAACTCATCCCCGGCTAACATGGGTTGAATAATTGCTTTTACCCTATCCTCTCGCAGTCGCTCGGCGAGACTATCTAAATGGGTGTCTTGCCTTTGAATTAGTATATCTTTGGCTTGATTAATTAAATCTACAGTGATGGGGATATTTACATCTTCTGCTAAATACTCTGTAACTTCCTTAGCTAAAGCATTGACTAACCAAGGTTGACCTTGAGTTAAATAGTAGGCGTGGTTAATGGCTTCGGGGGTAAAGATTTGCCCTGTGGCTGTGGTATGTTGTGCGTATAGACTTTTTACCTCTTCTAAGGTGAAATTACTCAAAGTTAGAGAGCGCACCTTGATATTAAATGGGCTAGAGGTATTTAACCTATCACTACCGCCAGAAGCTACTTTATAATCACGTACATCCCGCATCCCGATTAAGGCTACACATTGGGGGAAACCTTGGGGACGATTGGGATAACCATCGCAAATTTGTCGTAATATAGCAATTAAGGTTTCATTAGCTAAAGCATCGATTTCATCAATAAACACCACTAAAGGAGGGGATGAAATCTTTGCCCATGATTCTAATGCTGCTCCAATCCGTCGCCCTACAGGAGCATCAGGCCATTTAGGGGGTTGTAATTCAT
>NZ_JANQDF010000166.1:0-4684 GCF_029891675.1 Anabaenopsis tanganyikae CS-531 | reverse complement strand
ACTGTGGGGCGAGTTTTTTGTCCGGTTTTTAAACGCAAAGGTCGCTAAGTACGCGCAAAGGTTCGCAAAGGTGTTTGTTGAGAAGATGTTTTAATTGGCTGGGTGGGGTTTAATTACTAGATCCCGGACTTGTCACATAATCACAGATACCGTACTATAACTCTTTAGCCATTCCTTAACTATTAGAATAAGAATGATATATCCGAATTTTGACTAAGCTCTATGTCAGTTTTAGCAGCGATCGCAGTCTTGGCTGTTTTGATCTTGGTACACGAGTTAGGACACTTTACCGCAGCTCGTTCTCAAGGTATTCTCGTTAACCGCTTTTCTTTAGGATTTGGGCCTGTTCTTTGGAAATACCAAGGTTCTCAAACCGAATATGCTATCCGCGCGTTTCCTTTAGGTGGGTTTGTGGGCTTCCCCGATGATGACCCTGATAGCGATATTCCCCCCAATGACCCGAATTTGCTGCGTAACCGGCCAATTTTAGATCGGGCGATTGTCATTAGCGCGGGAGTGATCGCCAATTTAATCTTTGCCTATTTCTTGTTGGTAAGTCAGGTAGGTCTGGTTGGTATAGGACAAAGTAGCCAACCGGGAGTTTTAATTCAACAACTAGCGCCAGAGGTGAGTTCTGTGGCCGCATCTGCTGGAATTAAATCAGGAGATGTGATTTTAGCGGCTAATGACAGGGAATTTGGCACAGCACTACAGGAAATAGAAGATTTACGGGATATTATCAAAAATAGTCCCGGTCAACCTGTAGTGCTAGAAATTGCCCGTGGCGACCAAAGGCTAACTGTCAATGTAGTTCCTGAGGAGAAGCCAGCTGGAGGTAGTATTGGCGTGGGACTTGCTCCCAATGGTGAAGTTATTCGCCGTCCTGTGAAGAATTTGGCACAAGCTTTCAATATTGGTGGTAGTGAATTTCAGCGCTTGGTTACCATGACATTTCAAGGCTTTGGCCAACTAATTACCAACTTTGGCGAAACAGCTGGTCAGGTAGCAGGACCGATTAAAATTGTCCAAATTGGTTCTAGTATTGCCCAAAATGATACAGGTAGTCTGTTCTTTTTTGCTGCTTTAATCAGTATTAACTTGGCAATTATTAATATTTTACCTTTACCGGCTTTAGATGGCGGACAACTGGCATTCTTGCTAATTGAAGGTTTACGAGGTAAGCCAATACCTAACCGCATTCAAGAGGGTGTGATGCAAACTGGTTTAATGTTACTCTTGGGACTAGGAATTTTTCTGATTGTTAAAGAAACTAGTCAGTTAACCTCCCAGTTAGATTGGGTGCAAAAGTTATTCCAGTGAGTGTTACCCGCAAATCCTCATCTCAAAAGCAACGGGCGTTAGAAATTCTCGCCCGGTTGCAGGGTCTTTATCCAGATGCAACTTGCTCTTTGAATTACTCTACTCCAGTACAATTGCTGGTAGCAACCATTCTTTCGGCTCAGTGTACTGATGAGCGAGTGAATAAGGTTACACCAGCTTTGTTTGCCCGGTTTCCGGATGCGGCTAGTTTGGCCAATGCTGACCTAGAAGAGTTAGAAATTTTAGTACGGTCTACGGGTTTTTACAGAAATAAGGCCAAAAATATTCAAGCAGCTTGTCGGATGATTGTCAAGGAGTTTGACTCTGTTGTTCCCCAGGAAATGGAGCAATTATTACAGCTTCCAGGGGTGGCGCGAAAAACGGGAAATGTAGTTTTAGCTCATGCTTATGGTATTAATGCAGGGGTGACTGTTGATACTCACGTTAAGCGGTTAAGCCAACGCTTGGGGTTAACGAAATTTTCTGACCCGGTGAGGATTGAGAAAGATTTAATGAAGTTGTTACCCCGTCCGGATTGGGAAAATTGGTCAATTCGTTTGATTTATCACGGTCGTGCTGTTTGTAAGGCTCGTTCTCCCCTCTGCGAAGCTTGCTATCTCCATGATTTATGTCCGACTGGTGAGAAAACATTTATTTCGAGAAATTCTGAAAACACGATAGAATAGAAAATGCTGTCTGCAAACCAGTTAAAGAATTTATGGCAAAAAAGAGTATGATTGAGCGCGAAAAAAAACGCGCCAACTTGGTAGAAAAGTATAGTGAAAAGCGAGAAGCATTATTGACAGAATTCAAAAGTGCGGAATCTCCCTTGGATAAATTGGAAATTCACCGGAAAATTCAACAGCTACCCCGGAATAGTGCGCCGACTCGTCACCGCAATCGCTGCTGGGTAACTGGTCGTCCCAGGGGTGTGTATCGCGACTTTGGTCTGTCTCGGAATGTGTTCCGGGAATGGGCCCATGAAGGTCTTTTACCGGGTGTGGTTAAGTCTAGCTGGTAGTCACTGCTCATTTTCTCCTTCCAGGAGAAAATGACTAAACTATTCTCCGCAGCAACGGTCTATGCCTAGACTATCTAAGAGTAGATCGCTGACGGCGTTGGCGATCGCAAATTCTCCATAGAAACTTTTAGAAAAATCAAATGCCTGCATCTCTGTAACAATGGCTATAACTAGAGATCCTAAGTCATTCTCTCCTTCCATGCGTTGTCGGACAAAAATTTGTGCCGCCCTGTGGGCAATTTTTTGATTGACTATTTCGGGGAGGAATTCTGTGTCTAACCACTTTAATAATCGGTCTTGCAACCACTGACCTTCAAGATCAGGGTTGTTGGAAGGTGGTAGGGTAATGGGTGGTATTGCTTCGGTCATGTTTTTTTTAACGCAGAGGAACGCTAAGGGAAAGGCAAAGGTACGCTGAGGGTTTTTTTGCTTGCTGAAATTATGGAATACGATATCGCTGCTATTGTTCGGGGTTATGCTCAAGGTTATTTTCTCATGGCTGATGACAACAAAGGGCTGGGATGGTACAGTAGTCGCGATCGCACTTTGATTCCCTTAGATGAGCGATTTCGCTACCCTAGGTCTTTGCAGCGTGTTCTCAATCAAGAGCGTTTTACCCTGAGCATTAACTGTGATTTTCCATCCGTGGTGGCTGGGTGTGCTGACCGCGAGACTACTTGGATTTCGCCGGAGTTACAGGAGATTTACTACTTACTTTACCAGAATGGTTACGCTTATAGTTTTGAAACTTGGCAAGGTGACCAACTGGCTGGGGGTATCCTAGGAATTGTTATTGGGGGTGCTTTTATTGGTGAGTCGATGTTTTACCGCGTTCCTGAAGGTTCTAAGGTGGCGATGGTTAAGTTGGTGGAAAGATTGCGCCAAAACCAGTTTCTACTGTTTGATGCTCAAATGATGAACCCCCATTTAGCTAGATTTGGCGCTTATGGGATTAAGGATGAGGAGTACCAAAGTTTACTTAAACAAGCGCTACAATGTCGTTGTTCTTTGGTGTGAAGTAGAAAATAGGATAAATTCCTAGTCACAAGCTATACACTAAGTTTGATCTCCTCTCTAAAGAGTAGGGGTGATCACGCTCCCACTATGTTTTGATAGAATTAAAACGGTAGGAATTTTCACAACTTAGTCATTGATTATCATGCCTTCTGAAATTGCTGTCGAGAAGAAAAAGTTAAAAAATCCCCCCTTAAAACTTCACTATCTGGGCGATCGCGTCCTGCGTCAAGATGCCAAGCGGATTACTAAAGTAGACGATGAAATCCGTAAACTTATCCGGGAAATGCTGCAAACTATGTACAGTAGCGATGGTATTGGTTTGGCTGCACCTCAAGTAGGAATTCATAAACAACTGATTGTGATTGATTGTGAACCAGATAACCCTGCTAACCCCCCACTGGTATTGATTAACCCCACCATTAAACAAGTCAGTAAGGAAGTATGCGTCGCCCAAGAGGGCTGTTTGAGTATTCCCAATGTTTATTTAGAGGTAAAACGTCCCGAATCCGTAGAAGTTGCTTATAAAGATGAATACGGCCGTCCCAAAACCCTCAAAGCCTATGATCTACTCGCACGCTGCATTCAGCACGAAATGGATCACCTCAATGGGGTAGTATTTGTAGACCGGGTGGAAAATTCCTTGAGTTTAGCCCAGGAGTTATCGAAAAATGGCTTCTCCTATCAGTCGGTGAAACCAGTAGCATAGGGGTTCGCTAAAATCTGTTTTGCTGATCTTTCCTTCACTGAATTCATGCTACTATGAACTAAATAATTAAAAATTTGTACTGTGGATAGTTTAGGTACTTCCATGGTCAAGTAAGATAAAAAAGTGAGCAATTGTTAACATTTTCACATAGGAATAATAGTGTATACTCCAAAAAGCGGTTTATTTCTAGGTGGTGCTTGCATCACAGCGATCGCCGCCGTGGGTTCAGTATTTGAACTTACCTCTGGACAACCAGATTTAGGTGTTCAGGTAACTGCCATTATCCTCGGATTGAGCATTCCACTCACGGGATTATTTTTCTTTGCTGCAGTGAAGGACGCACGGGCTAACATTAAATAAGCATCAGGTATATAAAAAGGTAGAGGGATGAAACCAAAGGCAAAATTCATCCTTCACCTTTTATTTTTTTCGCTTGACATTTTTACCCATATTTATTCTTGGTTTATTCTTGGTTTAGTGTCTACAATAATTTAATGAATTTATAGTCATTTATGTACATTTGTAGTATAATATAATTATGAATGTACGATCATTAAATGAATGAAACTATCTGATTATGCAAAAAAGGTAGGGATAAGTTATAGAACTGCGTGGCGTTG
>NZ_JANQDF010000165.1:0-5683 GCF_029891675.1 Anabaenopsis tanganyikae CS-531 | reverse complement strand
TGATTAATAAAAAGGGGGATAAATTCACAGGGGTACCAGAGCAAGTATGGAACTTTTATATTGGTGGTTATCAAGTTTGTCAAAAATGGCTCAAAGACCGCAAAGGACGCACCCTAAATCATGAAGATATTCTACATTATCGGCGTGTAGTGGTGGCGCTGCAAGAGACTATTAAGTTAATGCAGTTAATTGATCAGACTATTCCTAGTTTCCCTGTGGTTTAGAATCCCAAAATCTCAGGATAGGCGCTGACCTGTCACTTGGCTGTT
The DNA here is from genome assembly GCF_029891675.1 of Anabaenopsis tanganyikae CS-531. Classification (NCBI taxonomy): domain Bacteria; kingdom Bacillati; phylum Cyanobacteriota; class Cyanophyceae; order Nostocales; family Nodulariaceae; genus Anabaenopsis; species Anabaenopsis tanganyikae. Next base: position 5,414 of record NZ_JANQDF010000165.1, on the reverse strand, counting down.
AAAATCAAAGAGGTTTGAGCATAAAGCTATGACGATTACAGCACAACCCACAACTATAGAAGAATTTTTACAATTGTCAGAAACAGAACCAGCTTCTGAATTGATTCATGGACACATTATACAGAAACCAATGCATCAAGGGGAACATAGCCAACTACAGATTGAGCTATGCGAAACTATTAATCAAATTACTAAACCTCAGAAAATCGCTAAAGCTTTTCCAGAACTACGCTGTATTTTTGGTGGATTCGCAATTGTCCCAGATATAGCGGTATTTCGCTGGGAGCGCATCCCTAGGTTACCATCAGGACGCATCGCGAATCGGTTTGAAATCCATCCAGATTGGGTAATTGAAATTCTCTCTCCCGAACAGAAATATAAACAAGTTCTCAGTAAGTTACTACATTGTGCTGAATATGGAACTGAGTTAGGTTGGTTAGTTGATAGTGAGGATGAAAGTATTTTAGTAGTAGATGGCGATCGCCGAGTTCAAGAACTTAAAAATAGCGATCGCCTACCAGTTATCGCAGGGGTTGATTTAAAGATCACTGTTCAAGAAGTCTTTAGCTGGTTAAGTTTTTGACCATATCTAACCCACAAATCAATGATTAACTATGCTAGATAACTTTATCCCCGAACTAATTCGCAAACAACGCCCCTACTACCTACCCCAAGGGAATCCCATCAAAGGAATTAACCATCAATATTGGCTGGTTTTCCAACATCGGGACGCTGATAACCCATTACATAACGTGATTAAATTCCTAGGTATGGGTAATCAAAACGCCACCCATAAACTTTTACGCATAGACCCTAAAACAGCTAAAGTATTTGAATATATCCCCCTCAAAGAGGGAGATTTACCCAGTGTCACCCTATTGCGAACCTGTGAACTATCTATCCTAGAAAAGTTCCTACATCAAGAAAGGGTGACCACAGAACCAGCTTTATTAGCAGGGAGCTTTTTAGAAATTCCCGGTCGTCAACGTCGCTTTAATCTCCCCTCTGACTTAGATAAATATCGGCAATTTTTTACTAATATTTTACAACTAACTAAAATTTACCGCCGTTCCACAGCTTACTTTGATAGCGGTGTTTTAAAACTCTATCAAGAACCATTGGCCGCTATTGTGCAAACTGAGGGACAAATCCGGTTATTAATGGATTGGCAAGGTTTTACTAAAATAACAGATATTGCAGAATTAGACAAACTCTACGACCCGAGCGATCGCTACCAATTTATCCAACGCACCCTAGAAGAATTTCTCCAAGGTTTAGCAGAAGGCGATTTTACAGAAACAGAAATATTAGCAGAACTAGTCAGACTGGGATTTCTACAAATAAGACTAATTAAAATGGACTCAGGAAAAGCCCTCTACCACAAAAAAACGGGGATTTTCACTGACCAATTAGATCACCACATTCAACATGAGGGTTCAGATAATTTTACCCGTGCTGCACATTCCAGAAATGCAGAAAGTATGACTTTTCTCTATTCCTGGGATGAATTAGACGCAGAAACCATATTAGATAGTATTCAGCAATTTGATGGAGAATGGCAAGACCACGAGTTAAGTTTTGACCTCAGTCAAGAATTTTTACAACAAGTATTAACAGAAAGACAACGCCGTCAAGAACAACAAAAACCAGTCATTGAGTCCATCACACCGGATAAATTCCCCAGCGGTGAAACTACAACTGTTGAAATTACCGGTCAAAATCTAGACCAAGTTACCGACATAGGAGTGACTGAGAATGAGTTGGTGAAGGTAAACATTCACAACCAGTCACCACAACAGATTATTGGTGAAGTTGAGGTAAACTCAGACCATCCCCCCATACCCTTAACTCAGTTCCAGGTCAAAACCCCCAGGGGAGTTTATCGCACTACACCTAAAAAACCCCCTGTAGTTAGCCAGTCTTTAGTAATTCCTGATTTTGAAGAAATACCAGGATTTAAATCAGCCATAGAAATGATTTTAGCTGGTAATCATGGTACACCGGATGACTTTCTTTACTGGTTAGCAAAAAAACGCCCCCAACAGTTCCGGGTACAAGGTAGTGACTTACTGGATGAGTTATTAAATCAGGGTATATTATTTGAACACCAAAAAACAGGAGCGCAACACTGTCTGAGGGTAATGCAAGATTTTGGGGTTGCTGTGTGTGCGGATGCTGTAGGTTTGGGAAAAACTCGGTTAGCAGCTGCGGTGGGGAGATTATATCGACAACAACACCCCGATGCTAAAATCGCAATTATTGCAGCTAAAAAACTTTTACCCAACTGGGAACGGGAGTTAAGGGAGTTGGGTTTTGAGTCTCATGATTACGAACTCTACAATAAAAACTTGATGAGTCGTCAGGGTAGTAATTTTCTAGAAAACTTGAATCGTTATGGTGGTCCTGATTTAATTATCATTGACGAAGCCCATGAGGGTATCCGCAATTATAATAACCGCATTCACAAAACCTGCTTGCAAATTCAAGACAACGACCGCAAGTTAGGTAAACAGCGTCATTTTCTGCTCTTAACTGCTACCCCCTGGAATAACCGCCGCGAAGACATTTATAATATTCTCTCACCTTTTATTAGTCGTCCTCAAGCTTTCCAAGATTTAAACTTACCCGCTGAGGTCACCGACTGGTTTACAAGAAGGGACACAGGGGTGAGGAACTTCACAGATAATACAGAGATATTTCGCCAAATTTACAAGGAACTGTTTCTGCAACGGACTAGAAAGATGTTGCGAGAGTCCAGCAGCAATTTAAATGTATATGCTCAACGCATAGCGGAATGGTTGCCGGTACAGTTTGAAAATACCACGGAAGAAGCACTAGACCAAATTTTTACCCATTTTGAAACAAGTCTTTACATTCCCTTTGCTGACCCGATTCGTTATTTAACTAGTAATGTGGAACAGCGCAGCTTGTTAGGTAACCAGCGCCGGTTTTTCCTCCAACGGGCTGAATCTAGTATGTATGCTTTGAGCCAAACTATCAATAATTTTAGGCGACGGATTACACAAATGCAATCCCGTTTACAGTCTATTTCCCCGGACGCTGCGGGATTAAAGGAATTTTTATTAACTCACTACGAGTTTAATTTAAACCCAACAGGTCAAACAGACCGGTTAAATTTAGATGATGATGAACGGGAAACCTGGGATGAGGAGTATGAGGAAGAGGAGGAAACACAGGAGGAACAACCACAAAAGCGCCAACAGTTAAGACGTTCTATTGATATTAACACGGCAGCTTTAGAAAATCAGCCTGATAGAGCTAGGCAAATCTACAGCAAAATCTTAGCAGATTGTGACAACGATTTGCAACAACTCCAAGAAATTCAAACTCTACTCCAAGATGAATTTGTCATTGACCACAAAAAGGAACAGGTCAAACAAAAAGTGAGGGAGTTAGTCAAGCTGGGTCATAAAGTATTGCTGATTTCTACTTTTAGCGATACGGTGATCGATTATTATCTTTATATGGCGCAAGATCAGGCGATCGCCTCCCAGGGTATAGGAATGCTAACTGGCTCTCCTAAACTATATTACCCCAACAGTGCAGACCAACCCCAAAAAATTAGCCCTGGTCAAGCCAAACTACCCCAAGGACGAGAGGTAACTTTAACTCGTCAAGAAATATTTAAACTATTTGCTCCCGTTGCTAGTTGTAAACATCCCACAGACTACCCCCAACCCGAAGCAAAAATTACAGTATTAATTGGTTCGGAAACCCTATCTGTGGGTCAAAATCTCCAAGATGCTGATTATTTAATTAATATTGATTTACCTTGGAACCCGATGATTTTAGAACAGAGAATCGGTAGGATTGACAGACCCAAAAAACACCAAGCTGCACATATTTATATTTACTATGCTAACAGCGAAAGTCAATTACTCAGACAAGCATCACGTCTGGCAAATCTCCATAAAAAACTAGTAGGAGAGTTAGTAGACCAGGATACTCAATTCATCGATGTAGAAACTAAACGCCATATCCCTACTATCTCCCATGTTAACAGTTTACGAGATTCAATTTATGGAGATACTTTATTTGATGATGAAATTCTACCAGGATATGTAGACTTTCTCCAGAGTTTAGTTAAAGCTAGAAAATTACAGCAGAACCATTTCCAAGAACAAGTTTATCAAAAACAAGCCACTCATCTGAGTTTTTACACAGAAAATGAGATTCTACACAGTGAGGAAATTAGCAAGCTATTAAAAAGATTAGGTGAAGACTACCAACCCAACCCCATAGTTATAGGTCGTCGTACTGGGGAGGTAAATGAACCCACAGGATTAATTGTTTTAACTTTAGCATATTTCGGCCCCAATGGTGAACCTATTGCCGAAAAACAGCAAACCCTATTTTGGAACGACCAAACGGGAGAAAAAGACGGTTATGGTCTGGCGATCGCCTCGGCGATGAAAACCCCAGTCATTAGTAATACTTTTTCTGTCCACAGTGTACTATCATCTGCCCAGTCAATATACCAAGAGCTAGTAAAATTAAAACATCAATACATTGCCGAACTACAACAGCCAGAAAACCTAACTACCTTAAATATTAGCTCGGAACGTATTAATAAAATCCAGCGCCGCTTGAGAAATATTCCCCCCAGGGGAAATTTAACCCCGACCTTGATTAAGAATACCCTCAGAAAACTCAGTTATTACAAATACATGAGTGATGTACAAAAACTGCTGATAAATTATACAGAGGGTAGTAAAGCCCGTTTAGATGATTATGAATTTGTTACCCAATTAGTGGAAGACACAGACAACCTAAGTTTACTGCTTATGGAAGGAATTAAACCCACTAGTCTCAGTATTTCTTTGTCAGCGTTATTATTGAGAATATAAGATTTAATTAATACTACTTGACAGCAACAGGAAATCTACGAGGGAACAGGGAACACACCGAAACAATATATTTTTTCCAGTAGGACTTACGCAACTGGTACAGGCGATCGCATGATTCATACTTGGATTCAGCAACGCCTATTTTTTGTTTCCCTGTGGTTTAGAACCCCACCCCAACCCCCCTGGGTGGCGATCTGCTTACAGCAGCGCTTCGCGATCGCCCCACAGATCCCCGACTTCTAGCTAAATTATCCTAGAATATCTCTTGACCCCACACCCAGCCCTCACAGGGTAAAAGGTGGGGTATACGCAGTATTAAAAATTGTCACATCACCCAACCAACTATAGTATAATTTATCAATATCAAATCCTTTACCCTGACTGCTCCCGTATCAACACCTACCATACAGCACCATGAATGCTATATCACAACAGTTGCAACTACTCATCAACCACCAAGACCCAAATAGCCGAGTTGAAGCACTACAGCAACTGTTAGGATATCCATTCAAACAACTTGACCCAGAAGGTTCACGGTTTTGGTAT
>NZ_JANQDF010000164.1:0-4688 GCF_029891675.1 Anabaenopsis tanganyikae CS-531 | reverse complement strand
AAACCAAGCAATGATAGCGGTAGTCTTTCTTGTAAATCTTAACTTGAGAAATATCGCGTCTGGCTAAGGCGTGCAAGTCTACTAAGGGATAACCGCTCCCATGCTCCCGTTGAAGTAGAAAGTAAAGTCTAGCTTTGTCTATGTTTTATATAGCAGCGCATAATAGCAACCGGTCAAGGAATTTTATTGTATGAGTGAAACAGACATTTTTGGAAAGGTGAAAAAAATTGTTGTGGACCAACTAAGTGTTGAAGAGGACAAAATTAAACCAGAGGCTAGTTTTGCCGATGATCTAGGAGCTGATTCCCTAGATACGGTGGAATTGGTGATGGCATTGGAAGAAGAATTTGATATCGAAATACCCGATGAAGCCGCTGAGAAAATTACTACCGTTCAACAGGCGGTAGATTACATCAACGAACAAGTTGCTGCATCGGCTTAAATAGCCATTGGGAATTGGGTACTGGGTATTTAGTACTGGTAATAATTAGATATGGAGCAAAATCTTCTCAATTAACTATTATCGGGTTTATGACCATACCTGCTTCCCAGTACCGAGTCCCTATTTTTGCAGCTTTCTCGCCAATTTTAACTGAGAAATGACAGATTATAAACGTAACCGTGTTGTTGTAACTGGTGTTGGCGCGATTACACCTATTGGTAATACACCAGATGAATATTGGGAAGGATTGTTAAGCGGACGTAATGGCATTGACAAAATCACATTTTTTGATGCGTCTAGCCATGATTGTCGCATTGCTGGTGAAGTGAAAAACTTCGATCCCCTTGCTTATATGGATCGCAAAGAAGCCAAGCGGATGGATCGGTTTTCCCAATTTGGGGTATCCGCTGCTAAACAAGCTGTATCTGATGCCAAGTTGGTGATTAATGAACTCAATTCTCAGCAGGTGGGAGTGATAATTGGCTCCGGCGTTGGTGGGTTGAAGGTGATGGAAGACCAGCAAACAATCTACCTCAACCGTGGACCTGATCGCTGTAGTCCCTTCATGATTCCCATGATGATCGCCAATATGGCGGCGGGATTAACGGCGATTCACACCGGTGCTCAAGGTCCTAATTCCTGCTCTGTGACCGCCTGCGCTGCCGGTTCTAATGCCATTGGTGATGCTTTTCGCCTAATTCAAAATGGTTATGCTCAGGCGATGATTTGCGGGGGATGTGAGTCGGCAATTACCCCTTTAGGCGTGGCTGGATTTGCCGCAGCTAGGGCCCTTTCCACTCGCAATCATGACCCGGCTCATGCTTGTCGTCCTTTCGATCGCGATCGCGATGGCTTTGTTATGGGTGAAGGTTCGGGTATTCTGATTCTAGAATCACTAGAACACGCCTTGAGTCGTGGTGCTCGCATTTATGCCGAAATGGTGGGCTATGGGATGACCTGTGACGCTTACCACATGACCGCCCCAGTACCAGGGGGAGAAGGTGCGGCTAGGGCTATGCAATTGGCTCTCAAAGATGGTGGACTCACCCCGGAAATGGTTAGCTATATTAATGCTCATGGGACTAGCACCCCGGCTAATGATTCTACAGAAACTGCGGCTATGAAAACGGCTTTGGGCGAGCATATCTATAAAGTCGCTGTCAGCTCTACCAAGTCGATGACCGGTCATCTTTTGGGCGGTTCGGGAGGTATTGAAGCAGTAGCGACTGTGTTAGCGATCGCTAATGATCAAATTCCCCCTACTATAAATTTAGAAAACCCCGACCCAGAGTGTGACTTAGATTATGTCCCTAATCACAGCCGCGCTCAAAAGGTTGATGTGGCACTATCTAACTCTTTTGGCTTCGGTGGTCATAATGTCACACTGGCCTTTAAGAAATATGTCTAAAATTCTCCAGGTTGCCGTTTTTGGCCTCTCCTGAGTTGATTTTCTGCGAAAGTATCACAAACATCCTTCATTGCTCAATCAATGGTTCAGCATGACCTAATGATGGCGGTGATTTATCAGTAGAATCTCAGGAGATCCCGTTTGTCGATCAACCATAGGGAATGGGATGATAAACATACTTACTGTGGGACAATTTGAATGAATGCTCAGTTAACAGGCTGAACTCATAACACTGATCACCTATAACTGTTAATTGTTCAAATTCACCACAGGGAGAAAAGAACTTCCAAGAATGCTAACCCGTCGTTAAATATCAGAAATTATGGCTGTTGCAACCCAATCCCTCGAAGAACTTTGTATTAACTCTATTCGCTTTTTGGCGGTTGATGCCGTAGAAAAAGCTAAATCGGGACATCCAGGATTACCCATGGGGGCGGCTCCTATGGCTTTTGTCCTCTGGGATCGCTTTATGCGATTTAACCCCAAAAATCCTAAGTGGTTCAACCGCGATCGCTTTATCTTGTCTGCGGGTCATGGCTCCATGTTGCAATATGCCCTGCTTTACCTGACAGGCTATGATAGTGTCAGTATTGAGGATATTAAGCAATTTCGTCAATGGGGGTCTAGGACCCCAGGCCACCCAGAAAATTTTGAAACCCCTGGGGTAGAAGTCACCACCGGTCCCCTGGGTCAAGGAATTGCTAATGGTGTGGGTTTGGCGATCGCCGAAGCTCATTTGGCTGCTAAATTCAATAAACCTGATGCCAAAATTGTTGACCACTATACCTATGTAATTTTAGGTGATGGTTGCAACATGGAGGGTGTATCTGGTGAGGCGGCTTCCTTTGCGGGTCACTTGGGCTTAGGCAAACTGATTGCATTGTATGACGACAACCACATCTCTATCGATGGTTCTACTGATGTAGCCTTCACCGAAGATGTATCAAAACGCTTTGAATCCTACGGTTGGCACGTCCTACACGTTGAAAATGGAAATACAGATTTAGAGGCTATTGCCCAAGCAATTGCAGCCGCCAAAGCCGTCACCGACAAGCCCACCATGATTAAGGTAACCACCACCATCGGTTATGGTTCCCCCAACAAGGCTAATACTGCTGGTATTCACGGTGCCGCTTTGGGTGGAGATGAGGTAGCATTAACCCGCAAGAATTTGGGCTGGGAACACGAACCTTTTGTAATTCCTGAAGATGTTCTTGATCACACACGCAAAGCTGTAGAACGTGGCGCAGGTTACGAAGCTGAGTGGACTAAGACATTTGCTGATTACAAGGCTAAATACCCCCAAGAAGCCGCAGAGTTTGAACGTTACCTCAATGGTACACTGCCCGCCGGTTGGGAGCAAGTATTGCCTACCTACACCCCCGAAGATAAAGGACTACCTACCCGTAAACACTCGGAAACTTGCCTCAATAAATTGTCAGCGTTTTTACCTGAGTTAATTGGTGGTTCTGCGGATTTGACCCACTCCAACTTAACTGAACTCAAGGGTAAGGGCGACTTCCAAAAAGGAGCATACCAAAACCCCAACATTCACTTTGGTGTTCGGGAACACGCTATGGGAGCAATTTGTAATGGTATAGCTCTTCATGGTTCGGGATTAATTCCCTACGGTGCTACCTTCTTGATTTTCACAGATTATATGCGGGCGGCTATCCGTTTATCTGCTCTGTCTAAAGCTGGAGCAATTTGGGTGATGACTCACGACTCCATTGGACAAGGTGAAGATGGCCCCACACACCAACCTATAGAAACTCTGGCTTCCCTGCGTGCTATTCCTAACCTGACTGTATTTCGTCCCGCAGATGGTAACGAATGCTCTGGCGCGTACAAGGTGGCGATTGAAAGAGCCAAGCAGAATGATCCGACTCTGCTAGCTTTCACCCGTCAGAATGTTCCTAACTTGGCAGGTACTTCAGTTGAGAATGTGGCTAAGGGAGGATATACAGTAGTAGACTGTGAAGGTACACCAGATATTATCTTGATCGGTACTGGTTCTGAATTGAGTCTGTGTGTAACCGCATCTGAGAAACTCACCGCAGAAGGTAAAAAAGTCCGCGTTGTTTCTATGCCTTCTACCGATTTGTTTGATGAGCAAGAAGCAGCTTATAAAGAGTCTGTTCTACCTAAAGCTGTAACTAAGCGGTTGTCTGTAGAAGCTGCTGCTAGTTTCGGTTGGCATAAATACGTCGGTAGCGAAGGTGATACCGTGAGTATTGACCGCTTTGGCGCTTCCGCTCCCGGTGGTGTTTGTATGGAGAAATTTGGCTTTAGCGTTGATAACGTATTGGCTAAAGCTAAGGCTTTATTGGGTTAAGCAATATTATTTCAGCTTTTTTGGGGTAGGCTCAAGGGTCTACCCTTTTTTTAAACTCCAACTCCAAAACCCAGTGATAAGTATCCATCACCCATCTCATATTCAAGCGATCGCTAGTGGGGTATCTTTGGAGGGGTGCAAGATCCCCGACTTCTCACATAATTGGCATAGTCTAGTATAATTTGGCCAGAAGTCCGGGATCTGTGTGACGAGAAAATCATGTATGTGATCATACTCTAGACCGCCAATAAACCTTTGCGTACCTTTGCGCCAACCTTTGCGCCCTTTGCGTTTAACAACAGATAGTGGATATAAACGAATAGATGATAGATCACATGGGGGGTTTTATCTCTACCCTAGGGTAGATGACAACCTGACAGTTATTCTAACTTAAAGTTATTTACACTTGTATAAATTTTAATAAACTGTCTGCTAAATTACTAACAGCGATCGCCTATATTGAAATTTCTACCCTTGTAATCCCCTAGTTTCCCATGTCCAGA
>NZ_JANQDF010000163.1:0-22348 GCF_029891675.1 Anabaenopsis tanganyikae CS-531 | reverse complement strand
GGTGGACAAGGTGGACAAGGTGACCACCGGAGAAAAACAGTACAAAGTCTGTATTCTTAGTAAGAAAAATAGGCCATTAAAAGACCATTGTCCGTATAAAATCTTCCTTGTCCACTTTCCTTCCTTGTCTTCGGTAGTCTTGCCTTCACAGATCATATTAAAAACCTACCCTTGTAAGGAGAGGGTGGGGTCAAACAATATTTGATACAGTAATCATAACTTTTAAAACACCCCCACATTTAGTCATATTCAATTTCCAACTGAGCTACAGTGACGGCGTTAAAAGCGAACGCCAAAACTAAGGGCATAGGACACTTAAATATAAACGTGGAAAATATGGCTACAATTGTACCAATTACTGCCGATGCCGACCATACTTTTTCCTCAACAGTTAAGCCCCTTTCAGCCTTAATCAAGTTAAGTACATGATTGGGAATGGGTTCTGGCATTACCCCGCCAGGCGGAAAAGCCCAATAGCTGTTGCGCCGCTCGACAAATAATTCTGTCCAGCCATTTTCTTCGCACCATGCTTCAATCCACTCAACAGAGTAATGAGTCATAATCATAATCTTGTGGGTAATTAAGACTTGTAGAATTTGTGTAGTTGGTAAATATAAGTTGCTGACAGATTTGCTGAATAGTTAACCAATGATTATGAACTCAGAGGAAATACCCCACATATAGAACCCCAGATGTAAAGCGGTCTAGCTCTTTGGGATAAACAAGAATTGCTTAACTACTCACATAATTAAAAGATTAACAGTCTCTCCTACCTGTGGCACTCAAAATACAATAAACTTTACTTATATAAGCTAATATCAAGAATTGTAAATAACTCAGCTAACTCACAGGTCAGTACTGGGGCGATCGCTTGTTAACTTATCCAACTATGTAGGTTATCCTATGGCAGGTAATAACAGTATTTTTTATCCCTTAACAGATTATTACAAAAAATTCTATCGGGTAAGCTCAAAGATGATTAAAGACTTTTCAATATTAGTTATGGACCCAAAACAGTTATCCAATATATTTTGGAAGCAAGGATTAGCATTGATTCTAGGCATTATACTATTTTGCCAAGCTTCCCCACCAGCCAGGGCAGATTGGACTCATCCCATGTCATTTAGTAATGCAGAATTAGCCAGACGTGATTTTTCAGGACAAACTTTACAAGCGGCTGAGTTTTCTAACGCCAATATGGAATTAGCTAACTTTGAAGGTGCTGACTTACGAGGAGCCGTGATGAGTGCTTCGGTGATGACTCAAGCCAATCTTCACGGAGCCGATTTAACTAATGCTATGGTGGATCAGGTAAACTTAACAGGGGCGGATTTAAGCGATGCCATTTTTACAGAAGCTCTTTTGTTACGCTCCACCTTTACTGATGTGAATATCAATAGTGCGGATTTCACAGATGCAATTTTGGATAGAGCACAAATTAAAGAACTGTGTCACAAAGCCAGTGGTGTAAACTCTAAAACTGGCGTAGAAACTCGTTATTCTCTAGGATGTCGATGAAGCGTGTTGGTATAATTGGTGGTGGACAACTGGCCTGGATGATGGGGGGTGCGTCCAAAAAATTAGGATTAGAATTGGTAGTGCAAACTCCGAGTCTTAATGATCCTGCGGTTTCCACGGCTGAGGATGTTGTTTTAGCATCAGTTGATGATGCTATTTCCACAGAGCTTTTAGCACAAAAGACTGATGTCATCACATTTGAAAATGAATTTGTTGATTTGGATTCCTTATCTTTAATCCAAAACCAAGATGTTTGTTTTCGCCCGAGGTTAGAAGCCTTAAGGCCTCTTTTAGATAAATATGATCAACGCTGCTACTTACAAGATTTGGGATTACCTGTCCCCCGATTTTTCGCTCTCGAACAACTAGACAATCTCTCGTCTCAAACAGCACACCTGGGTTTTCCTCTTGTTTTAAAATCCCGACGGCATGGTTATGATGGTCAAGGGACTTTCATTATTAATGATTTAGCATCTTTGGAGCAAAAGCTAAATTCTCACATCACAACTAAAGATTTAAGTCAACATCTATTTTTAATAGAAGAATTTGTCCCCTTTGAACGAGAATTAGCAATAATTGCGGCTCGTTCCACAGAAGGTGAGGTTGTGACTTACCCAGTGGTAGAAACCCAACAAGAGCAACAGGTATGTCGGCGAGTGATTGCACCAGCTGATATTACACCCAACCAAGCAGCAGAAATAGAAGCGATCGCCCATACTCTCTTAAATAACTTGGAAGTAGTGGGAGTTTTTGGTATTGAACTATTTCTCACCCCCAGCGGTAAAGTATTGGTCAATGAAATTGCCCCTCGTACCCATAATTCTGGGCATTTCTCCTTAGACGCTTGTGAAACATCTCAGTTTGAACAGCACTTGAGAGCAGTTTGTGGTTTACCTTTGGGCAATCCTGATTTACATTGTGCTAGTGCCGTCATGGTCAACCTGCTGGGGTATGAAATTTCCAGAAGCGACTACCAAACCCAGCGCCAAAAGTTAGCCGAGATTCCCCAAGCTTTCGTTCACTGGTACGGGAAAACAGAATCACGTCCTGGGCGCAAACTCGGACACGTCACCGTGTTATTAGATGAGAAAAACCAAGATAGCATTATTAATATAGCCCAAACTATAGAATCTATCTGGTATTTAGTTTAGATATCACAAATATGGACAAATCTCACACTTACGAGTCTGTAGTTCCCCCAGCAGGTGTAAAAACTGACAAAGCTGGTGAAAGATATATTTGTCCATCCAACTACTCAGGCTCCCAGTCAAATTCACGAGAAAATTTTCATACTCAACACACAACCTGTTTGAGAAGGCTATAATAATCTAGTTGCACTACGACGTTGGTGACTGCCATCAAGTTTTTTGATCTATGTCTTTAAAGAAAAGGGAAGCTAACAAGTCTCGTGGCAGTAAACCGGGCATGTACCTGGAAACTTAAAACGAAGAACGTCGGCACCCACCTGGTTAAACCAGGTCATAAACTTAGGTAAAACGGCGTCGCGGTGAACTTAAAATTATTAGCTCCTCAAGTTAGCAAAAACTTAGGGGCTTTAATTTTATAAATCTGTATAATTTAATTCTGATTTCGTTATCATTCAGAGTTAGAATAGTAAAAACTATCTTAAATTGTGATTAAACCTACAAAAACTTGTTACAAGAACTAAAGCATAACGTTTTTCCAGCCTCGGTTCTCCGACTAGATAATGGTCTAACACTGATCCATCAGGAACTTACTACTACCCCTGTAGTTGTCGCTGACGTTTGGGTGCGAGCCGGAGCAATAGTGGAGCCAAAACCGTGGTACGGTATGGCTCATTTTTTAGAACACATGATTTTTAAAGGGACTGCGAGACTAGCCCCAGGAATTTTTGATCACCACATTGAAACCAGGGGTGGTGTGAGTAATGCCGCCACAAGTTATGATTATGCTCACTACACCCTAACTACAGCCGCTTCTTACGTAGAAGATACTCTGCCGCACTTGGGAGAACTGCTAATTAATGCCGCGATCCCAGATGATGAATTTATCCGAGAACGGGATGTGGTGCTCGAAGAAATTCGCTCCTGCAATGATGATCCCGATGCGATAGGATTCCAAGCCCTCAATCAAAGCATCTACCAAAACCATCCTTACGGGCGCTCAGTCCTAGGTAGTGAGTTAGAACTAATGCAACACTCACCAGCAGCCATGCGTTGTTTTCATCGCGCACACTACCAACCGCAAAACATGACAGTAGTAGTTGTGGGGGGAATTTCTCAACAGCCAGCCTGGGAACTCGTAAATAAATCATTTGCTGAATTTGCCCCACCATTGGACTGTCCACAAGCTGAAGAAATAGTAGAACCAGTAATCACCGGAATTCAGCGGCAAGAAATCTGTTTACCACGTCTAGAACAAGCCCGCCTAATTATGGCTTGGGTTGTGCCGGGAGTCAAGGAACTACACACAGTCTATGGTTTGGATTTATTGGCAGTGTTACTCTCAGAAGGCCGCACTTCCCGACTGGTGCATCATTTACGAGAAGAATTGCAATTAGTCCAGGAAATTTATTGTAATTTCTCCTTACAAAGAGAATCGAGTTTATTTACCATTACTGCTTTTTTGAAAGTGGAAAAGCTATATCAGGTGGAAAATCTGATTCTTAGTCATTTAAATGATTTGCAAACCATGGGAATGAGCGAGCGGGAACTCGCCCGCATACGTAGGCTGGTTTGTAATGAATACGCTTTTTCTACGGAAACACCAAATCAGTTGACAGGTCTTTATGGATACTACAACACTATTGCCCAAGCTGAATTGGCAGTAGCATATCCTCAGCATATTCAATCATTTAACACTCAAGAACTGCAAAAATTAGCTAAACAGTTGCTTTCACCTGATAATTATGCAGTTACTATACTTAAACCGGTTGCTGATTAGCATCCCCACTCGCAAACAACTAACCACCTACCAATAATTAATACCTAATAATTGTGAAACCTTGCCTATCTGCCTCTCCTGTTCACCGCACTGTATTGAATAACGGTATTGTAGTCATAGTGACAGAAAATCCTGCTGCGGATATTGTAGCGGCGCGGATGTTTGTCCGTGCTGGTAGTTGTTGCGAAAAGCGAGAGCAAGCGGGATTAGCCTATTTGGTCTCAGCAGTGATGACAAAGGGATGTGACGGACTTTCAACCTGGGAAGTTGCTGAAAAAGTAGAGTCTGTGGGAGCAAGCTTGAGTGCTGATGCGGCTACAGATTATTTTTTGTTGTCTTTGAAGACCGTAACATCAGATTTCTCTGATATCTTAGCATTGGCTGGGCGAATGTTGCGATCGCCTACATTTCCCCAATCCCAAGTAGAACTAGAAAAGCGTTTAGCACTGCAAAATATTCGCTCTCAAAAAGAACAGCCATTTACCATTGCCTTTAGCCAAATGCGCCAGGTGGTCTATCAAAACCATCCCTATGCTATGTCAGTCTTAGGAGATGAAACCACAATGAGCAGCTTATCACGTGCTGACTTAGTAGACTATCACCAAACATATTTCCGTCCCGATAATCTAGTTATTAGTATTGCAGGGCGAGTCACCTTAGCAGATGCTCTAACACTAGTAGAACAAGTATTTGGCGATTGGGAAGTTCCTGCACAGCAGATCCCATTACTTAACTTACCAGAAATTAACCCAGAACCCCAGCATCGACTACAGCCTTTAGAAACACAGCAATCCATAGTTATGTTGGGTTACTTGGGATCATCGGTAAGTTGTCCAGACTACCCCCCATTAAAATTGCTGTCTACTTACCTAGGTAATGGGCTTTCTAGTCGCTTGTTTGTGGAATTACGGGAAAAAAGGGGTTTAGCCTACGAAGTGTCGGCATTTTATCCCACAAGGTTGTATCCAGGCTCATTTGTAGTCTATATGGGTACCGCCGCAGAAAATACCAGCATTGCCCTGGAAGGACTACGTACAGAAGTAGATTTACTCTGTAAAACAGAAATATCAGAAAGTGACCTGCAAGCAGCTAAAAACAAAATTCTGGGACAGTACGCTTTGGGTAAACAAACTAACGGACAAATTGCCCAAATCTATGGCTGGTATGAAACACTGGGTTTAGGTCTGGATTTTGATCAACAGTTTCAAGAATTAATTCTATCTGTGACTGTTCAGGATGCGATCGCTTCTGCATGTCAATATTTACAGCAACCTTATATATCTGTAGTTGGTCAAGAGACAGCAATTAAAACTGTATTTCCCAGTGCGGAGTATTAAGTATTACAATTGCTTTTGTGTCACCTGTTTTTTGAACAGAAGGAAGTATAATATGACCGTCATAAGTTTCTGGGAATATAGTCCATGCAAGTGAGGCTGACAACAAGTATCTGGAACTACTTTGAGTCACTAAAAGCATTTCGTGGCTTGAACAAAAATAAGTTTTATTATTTACTTGTGTTTTCATGTACGTTGTTACTGTTTACCTCCGATACAGTCAGCGCAGTTGTGGTTACCCCAAAAATTGCTCAAGCAACAAATAGAGTTGTAATTAGCCGTCCTACCCTCAAGCTTGGTAGTCAAGGAGAACCAGTCACAGAACTACAGGCGGCTCTAAAACTTTTAGGCTTCTACTCAGGTGCAGTGGATGGTATTTACACAGAGGGGACAGCCGCCGCCGTTTCTCAATTCAAACGAGCAGTTGAATTGATTCCAGATGGCATTGTTGACTCTATTACTTGGCAACGACTATTCCCCCGGGAGCCAATAGTTATACCAACAATCCCGGGAAATCAGCCCTCATCCAACTTGAGGCCAAATTTTCCCATTACCAACCAGATTCTACCCACCAGCACAGTTATTAATTCTACTCAGCCCATACCAGCCTCACCACCCCCAGGCGCAATACCTGGTGTTCAATATACCTCCCAAGGATTGCCAATTTTACGTCCAGGAATGCGTAATTCAGCAGTGAGACAGTTGCAAAAACAACTCAAACAGCTAGGTTTTTTCGCTGGCGATGTGGATGGAGATTTTGGCATAATGACGGCAGCAGCAGTAAAATCTGCACAACAACACTATGGTCTGGAGGCTGACGGTGTGGTAGGTGGTGCTACCTGGGAAGCACTATTGCGAAGATAGTTAAATTCTAGGAAAAAGCAATGAGACATTTTTTGCTAACTTGGCTGGTTACTGCGGTGGCTTTGCTGATCACCGCTAATATTGTACCGGGGTTATTCGTCAGGGATTTTGTCGCATCCCTGGTGGCTGTAGCGGTAATCGGATTAGTCAATGCTTTTATTCGACCAGTTTTAAACATTTTGGCGTTTCCTATTACCTTACTCACCTTTGGTTTGTTTACCTTTGTGATTAATGCCTTAACTCTTTGGCTAGCAAGTAACCTCACCCCCGGTTATGGTTTTGAAATTCAAGGTTTCTGGCCTGCTTTAGTCGGTTCGATTGTCTTAACTATTGTTTCTAGCTTAATTAGCTATTTTCTCAGGGTAATTTTGTAGTGTCTCCTATTTTCAAAGGGGTTTCCATTCGTCGATACGGCCAAGCTGGCTATAAGAAACCCCATAAAGAAGCTTTATGGAGCCTAGTTATTTTGCTATTTCTCTAGGAGGGGTGCAGCTAAAAGTTTTAAAAGAGTATATAGCCTTTTTCAGGCTCATGAAGTACACACCAATTCCCTATTCCCTATTCCCTATTCCCTGTTCCGGTGTTCCGGTGTTCCCTCAAACTAAAAAAAATTGTACCTCACGAGCATGGGAAATGCTATATTAGGAATCAAGAAAAGCCCTCCTAGAAGGACGTTGTTGTGTATCCCATTATTTCCGGTCAACGATCATTAGTCGCCACAGCTAGCGTTACCGACCCTGGTTCGGACTCTAACCGAAAAACTTGTTTAGGAACTAATAATCTAATTTCTAACTCTTCTTTTCTAGTCAAAGGTGGGGTAATATAAGAGGCTGCAAGAATAGCTGCAGCCTCAGCTACGCTCGAAGTTCCCACTGTTTTGGCGGCGATTTTGCTAGGGTGAGGGATAGATACAGTAGACAAAATATTGGACGGAAACAGTTTTAAGGGAAAATTGCAAAGATGACACAGTTCTATTAAACCAACTTCTGAGGCTTTAGTATCGATGGTAGCAAGACCAGCAATGGTATTTTCCCGGAGTTGATTTTCTGCAAGTACTTGTTTTATTGCTGTTGCTATCAAACGCCACGAACTACCCTTCTGACAACCAATTCCTACCCATAAATTGGGGAAATGTTGCTGTTGAATAATTGTGCCAATTATTGGGTCTATCTTCACAGTGGAGGATGTCTGTAAAATATCCACGGGGATCAACTATAAAATTGGCAGACTGGATTATACCACGAAACGGATCTTTATAATACTGTTATTCAGGATTAAATCTTATATATTTAGCTTATCTAGCACAGTAGGAAACGCGAAAGTAGAAACATTTTGCCTGTTATACTTTAGTGTTCCAAGTATTTCTGACTTTGTTAATTATTAACAAAGTCAGTTTTGTTAATTATTAATACTTCCTAGGAGAATAGATGCAGTTGCTACATTACCAAAGGAATAATAAGTCTATACTGCATCTGTTGCCGGTGATTTAAACAAAACTCTATTCTTGTGCGCCGGATTTTTCGAGACTCTGGGCTATATTCTGATACCCATTAAATTCCGCAATCATTAAAGCTGTATAACCGCCCCGGTTTTTCAGATTTATATCTGCCCCAGCTTGCAGTAGTATCTGTACAGCCTCTCCATATTCCCGAGCAACAGCCCACATCAATGCTGTTGCTCCTGCTAAGTCCTGAAAATTTACATTTGCACCTTTAGCCAGCAACAACTGCATTATTCCTGTGTAGTTATGTTCTGCTGCCTTAATTAAGGCTGTTTTGCTATCATTTCCTAGACTATTAGCATCAGCACCGTGGTCTAGTAACAGTTTTACTGTTTCCATATCTCCTTGGGATATTGCTAATATCAAAGGTATACCTAGACTTGTACTATTGATTTTTTGACTAGAACACAATAATACGTCAAGGATTTGGCTATGTCCTTGGAATGCGGCTACAAGTATTGGTGTATCACCCAGATGATTTCTGATTTGGGGGTCTGCACCTCGGTTTAGTAACAGTTGCACCACATCAATGTAACCTTCTACAACGGCTAAGTGTAGGGGAGTTTCACCGTCTTGATCTTGAAGATTAATTTCGGCACCTTGATCTAGTAAAGCAGAGGCGATCGCAGTGTGTCCTGCTGCTACTGCTGCTGATAACGCAGTACCACCATGTTCATTTTCCTGATTCACATCAGCTCCAGCTGCTAGCAATGCTTGCACAACTTCCAAATTTCCTAAGTCAGCGGCCATCATCAAAAGTGTCTCACCTTCTGGGTCTTGGATATTGACATCTGCACCATTTTGTGTTAATAGTCTTGTGGCGGCTGTGTTAGAGGATCTAACAGCTAATTTTAAAGCAGTATCATGATCTTGGTCTGTGATATTTACCTCAGCGCCAGCAGCTAATAAGACCTGCATGATATTAACATCACCCTTAACTGTAGCTGCCATTAAAGCTGTACTACCATCTTCATTAATCGCATTGACATCAGCACCTCTAGAGAGCAAAAGCTGCACAATGTCCAGTTGATGACTACTAGCAGCGAACATCAAAGCCGTCAAACCATAGCGTTTTCTGCGTAGGTTAATATTTGCTCCAGCATCTAATAGCGATCGCACAATTTCGGTGTAACCTGAATTGGCAGCAAACATTAATGGTGTAGTACCATGGTCATCGCTAACGTCAACCTGAGCACCGGTAGCTAACAGCTGGCACAGATGCCTAATATCGCCACTTTTAGCCGACTTTAGCAGCAATACATCCTTATTTTCCATAATCAATATCACGCACCCCGGCAGTTTTTGTGAATCTAGTGCCCCAATTTAGTCTGAAATTGTTTAAGCACTTTGGCAAGAGGCAAACTGAAAAACAAGGCAATATATTTCACCCCTGGCAACTTGAAGTACAGAAAATAGAGTTATGCTAACTTTTATGAAGATTTAAGGATTGGGGGAGAACACCATGAATTTGGAACTGTCGCCGGAAGTGAAATATTGGCTAAACTTTTTCCACCCGCTAACCATGTGGGGGTTATTAGCACTATCCCTGTATGCTGCTTATCTGGGGCTACAAGTACAGCGTACCAGAAGCGCTCAAGGAGATGTAAAGAAAGAACTGATTAAAGGTAAATACAACATCAAACACTACCAAGTAGGGTCTGTACTGTTAGCTTTAATGGTAACAGGTGCTATTGGTGGCATGGCCGTTACCTACATCAATAACGGTAAGTTATTCGTAGGGCCGCATTTATTAGCCGGACTGGGAATGACAGGTCTAATTGCGTTATCAGCTGCTTTATCTCCTTTCATGCAAAAAGGAGCCAATTGGGCGCGTATAACTCACATTACCCTCAATTTCGGGCTTTTAGGGCTTTTTACATGGCAGGCCATTACTGGCGTGCAAATTGTCCAGAGAATTCTTAGTAATGCTTAGTCTTTAGCCGTTAGCCAATAGTATGACTATTGGCTAATGAGTTTGAAGTTATTGGCTGCGATGAGAATTACTAGGAAAGGGAATTCCTAGGGATTGATGAAAGTCTTCCTGGACTCTGCGAGTTAAGCGCCGGGAGACTTGACGGACAATTTGGTTAAGTAGGCGATCGCCTGTAGATTTGACTAAAGACTGGGGTAGGCGTTGAATAAATTTGGGAAAGTGAAGATTAACCATCAAATCTAATTCCCATTCCACTCGTGTAATCTCACTAAAACCATTATGTGAGTCATTATCAGTACTTTCTACCAACTGTAGCGATGCCTGATAGTCTACATCATAGCCAGGGGGATGGTAGTCAGGAACAGGAATTGTGCGAATCCTGTATATTCCCTGGTCTGGAGGTAACAGTTCTAAGCCAACTTTTGGCTCTACGTGATAACCAAAGGAGCCAAAGCGACCAATAATTAAAGCATAAGCATTTTCACTCAACGGTTCTACTTTCATTGGTTCAGCACAGCGGGAAAACCATGCACCATGAGCTTGCAGATACTCGGCAACTTTATGGGCTGGGCTATTCATTTCCATTGAGTCGCTATAATGACCGAAAAACTTAGTAAATGTCCCGACAGTGGTTTGTGTAAGTGTATCCTCAGATTCTGTTAAACTTGACGCTACTGGCAGAACTGTTTCTTTTATATCCCAAGATTGATATTCGCCGTTTGTCGAAAGCATCAATGTGTTCCCCTATAAATTAGTCTTTGTCTACCAATTCAGAGTTCCCAAGTTACTGGTATGGTTTAGTATTACCATTGTGGCTGAAAACTCCAGAATCTGTCATAAACTTCATAAAATCACTAATATTAAAGAACTGAATTTAACATAATTAGTTTCCCAGGATTGTATTTTTGTGAACATTGCTGATTTAATTACTTGGTTTGAAGCATGGGCAAATCCGACTTGGTGTGAAAGTTGGGATAATTGCGGTTGGCAAATTGAGCCGGGGGTGTTAGATCAAAAAGCCCGTGTGTTGGTTTGTTTGACACCGACTTTGGCTGTAATGCAAGAAGCGATCACTTTGAATGCTAATTTGATTTTTGCTCATCATCCTCTGATTTTTAGTCCTCCCAAGTCTTTATGTAGTGGTGAGGCCATAGCGGAAATAGCAAGATTAGCTTTTAGGTACAATATTGGTGTTTACAGTGCGCATACAAATTTTGATCAAGTACAAGATGGAACTGCCGATGTTTTAGCTCAAATTCTAGATTTGCACGAAGCCACTCCTATAGTAGCGACACAACCAGGATTAGGCTACGGGCGTGTTGGGTTACTCCGGCCATGTCTGACTTTACAGGAGTTACTCGCTACTATTCAAACTCGACTCGCTCCTCCTCATTTGATTTTCTCGCCCACTGCTGACTTACAACAAACTATTTACCGAGTCGCAGTATTAGGAGGTTCGGGGGCTAGTTTTATTTCGGCTGTAGTGAAAACTCATGCTCAAGTTTATCTGACTGCTGATTGTAAGTTCCATCAGTTCCAGGAAAGTCGCGATCGCAATCTCATTCTCATTGATGCGGGACATTATGCTACTGAACGCCCGGCGTGCGATCGCTTAGTGCAACGATTTCTCTCCTTAAATCTAGACTGGGTGCAATTAAGCCGCCAGGATGAGGACTTTCGTCAGTTTTTATAGTATTTCCGTCCATTATTGTTAGAGCAAATATCGGGTATGATGCACACCCACCTGGAACTTTTCACAGCCTCAAATTAAAACTGTTTGCCAATTGTTGTAGAAAAGCATTAAGGTGGACAAGATAATGAGTTAAGATCAAATACATAGGGATAAATATAAAGCAAAGTTCCTGGATTTCCCACCAATGCCAACTACTACAAGTAAGCAAATCAAACAACCGCGTTCACCGCTTAATTTGGAGTATTTTTTCTTACATAAATCAAGAGATACTCACGAGAAAATATTAGCTTGGTTAGGAGAATTTAGGTATTGGAGAAAATTGCTATGGAGATCTCAATAGTTGCTGGCGAATTGTCAGAAAATTCTCCCCTAATGCCGATGCGGCCAAAGGGATAAGGAGTGCAGCCGTTGCACCATTAAAGGTTATACCTTTATCAAGATAAGAACTATTACGCATTTTTACATCGGTAGATTGTAGTAGGTTCTGTCAGACGGTAAAACCCAAATTTCACAGGTTTAACTACGTTGTTTAAAAAGGTAGAAGCAGTACATGCTACACCGCAAGATCTATCAACTGTGTTGCGACGGGCGCGAGGTATGTGTATTCTTGCGGGACCAGCAACGCTGGATTGAACGCGCCCGCATCCTCGATATAGAGGGGGACTTAGTGACTCTACGGTATGAAACAGACGAGGAAGACGAGGTTTGCGCCTGGGAGGAGATGGTTCGTTTAGAAAGCATTGGCTCTGTAAGCCAAAAGTTAGCCTCGGTACCACGCGGTAATATAGAGTTTCTGATGACAGAAGATTGTCCCGAATCAGAGCGTATCCATAAACATTCTCCCGAATCTAATCCTGAGTAGAGACGCAATGATTCTTCAATGTTACCAAACGTGATGCGTAAACCCCCGTTTTCCCAACGGGGGATACAAGCTAAAGTTTGTCTTCTGTTGGCTCTAGTCCTATAGTATAGAGCGTAACTCAATGGGAAAGTGTCAAAGATGATTGAGCAATCATCATCTAAGTTGGTTGGTCTGCGCGGGAGATAAGGGTTGGTCACTGTAAAAGATAAACCTCATAAATCATGCTAAATACTCTTGGAAGCTGCTAATGTTAGTCCATAGGATTGGAGTAAATTGCTATGAAAAACAAAAAGGGTAGTCCGTGTGACAAAAACTGACTTGCAGTTGGAGGACAATCATTAATCTACAGAATCTTATAATAAAGTAGAATGGATAGTGAGTGCAGCCGCAGCACCATTAAAGGTTTTACCTTGATAAAGACAAGAACTATTAGGCGTTTCTACACTGGTAGATTTTAGGAAGTTTTAGCCAAGGGTTCAAAAGCAGGACAATATCCCTCAAGGGTGACTTTGAAGTTATGTAACACTGATGCGGGATTCCAACACCTTTGTCCTCTTTGGTGTCGGCAAGTGCCACAACAATCTATATCACACCAAGCCTGGCGATCGCTGTTTTGGTGCAGTACTTCTCTAGCAGACAATCCTCGCAATACTAGTTCTTCACCCTGCCAACGAGCTTCTATTAAACCAGTATCGGCAAACTGTTGCCAACGGGGATCATCTGTAATCGCATCGGGTAAGGTGACAGTAATGACTGTTCCTAATTCTGTAAGTTCCCCTTCATAATTGGTTTCTGGGGGTGCTGGTTGTAAAAATGTGTCTCCAATTGGCAGTTCTACAAAAGTGCCAGCAGATGGAGAATGGACATGATAACGGTTTTGTAGTTCTTCCAAGCCAGTCAAATCTGCCAAGTATGTCGGCGAACCATGGACAAAAACAACGTGCTGGGGACGCAAATTATGAATTAGTTGAGTAGTCCCAGACCCGTCACTATGCTGGGCCAGAAGATAAGTTTCGTCCTTGGTGGGTGCTGAATATTTTGTATTAAGTTTTATATCAATCTTTTCTGGTAACAGAATCATCCAAGGGCCTGTTTCCCTTTGGCAGTATTGGTTTAAATTAGCTGTAGAGTCAGTCAGGACAATACAGGGAGACTTACCCACAGTAGCCCGATGTTCTGGCTGCAAACGCCGGACTCGGGGGCGCACTCGCTCATCCCAGAACAAGGGTTGATGGCGAGCAAAGTTCTGCACTGATGGAGGTAAGTGGGGCAGTATTTCCAGGTAAGCATCGCAACCAGTAGCCACAGCACCATCCACCCAAATATCTATATTTCGTCCGGTGAAGTGATGATGAGAACGTAATAGCATCAACAATTCTTGGCCTAAACCTAAAGCCGGTGTGGGAAGAAGCACAGAATGACCATCGGCGATCGCCCGATTAATCCGCTCCGCCAATTGATTTTCCTGGTGGCGACGGTGGGGGTGACGGGATGTGCCATAAGTGCCTTCAATAATCAATACATTTAAGTCTAATCCCCGTAACTCTTCTAAACGCAAACCTTCCACCAGGCGTGAGTTTGATAAGAAATAATCCCCTGTATACAGTAGTTTATAAGAGCGATCCTTTGTTGTGTATGTGAGCAAAATTACTACTGCTCCCGGTAAGTGTCCGGCAGGAAATAATTCCACTACCAGACCTTCTTGGATTTCCACAGGCGATCGCAACGGTAAGGCATGACAGAACTGAGGAATTGTCTTGGTATCTTGGTCTAGCCAATTTAACGGTAGTAACTTGGTTGTTACCTCACTAGCATAGATAGGTAACAGAGGAAAAGTTTGATGTAAGTCTAGCAATCCTCGGGCGTGGTCTGGGTGGGCATGACTGACCAACACTAAATCCGCTGGGATTGCCGACTTAGCTGAAGAGGTGAGTAACGATGAAGTGTCCTCTAATCCACAATCTAGTAGAATCCTGTGTGGACCCATTCGTACTAATAAACAAACACCCTCATCATGATGCTGGACACTATAGGGCAAACAGTCTAAATCGTTAGCCTTCTCCTGAGCATCAACGCGAGAGGATGCCCACAGATTATCCCTCATGGTTTCCTGCCCTCTGACCTCATATTTGGGTTTGCCACTCCCCTGACCCCTAGCCTGCATGGTTTATCCATAGAGGAAGGGTAGCCCAACTGACCCGCTCATTTTGCCTTTAGAGATTATTCTTAATGTGCAGAGCCATTACCATGATAGTTTTCCGAATCATAAAATCCATTCTTAGTGCCAAAGAAGAGGCACGCAAAAGTGAATATAACTGTCAATCCCACTAAAATCAGCTTCACATCCATTTGTTTGCTGTTCCTCACTCAAGACTTTTTTATGGTAATAGAATGCTTGGGAAATCCGGCTGAATCACCAGAAAATCTTTACTATGCTTTCAGGGATTGATCCATAAGTAAATTTAGTACAATCACTGAGATTATATAACTTTTTTTGCCACTTGCCCATCCATATCATCAGCCAGACATCCAGAGTCCATACATTTTCACAAGATTGCACTAACCGCTATTTTCTTAGCTTCGTTGTAGAAGTTGAACCCAATATTACTGTTGCCAAAAACCAAAGCATAGGTATTGATTTGGGTCTGAAGACTTTTGCTACAATGAGCGATGGAGAAAAAGTTTTATAATCATGACTTATCAAACATCCTCTAAGAACATAGAAATGGTCGGCATGGGGCATTGGCACGACCTAAAACAGACAGGGAGTGACTGTAAGACTGTTTCGCCAGCGAGTTACTGTGAACTGTCAATAATCACCGACCTTCAAGGTCGGTGAGTATGTCAAAAAAAATAAAAATTCATCAATATGTCTAATATAGTTGTTCAAATGTTGACCATTGGTTTAGTTGCCGGTTTAACTGGTGGTATGTTCGGTCTGGGGGGTGGTGCAATTATGGTACCAGCTATGGTGTTATTGGTTGGTCTAGATCAGAAATTTGCCACTGGTACTTCTATTGCTGCTCAAATTTTGCCCATTGGCATTTTAGGGGCAATAGTGTACTATCGCAACGGCAACATGAATCTTAAATATGCTGCAATTGTCGCCATTGGACTCATAGTTGGTAATTTATTTGGAGCATTATTTGCTAATCAGCCATTTATTAGCGGTGAGATCATCAAGAAGTTATATGGGATTTTTTTACTACTCCTTGCTATCAGATATTTAGTGGGAACTTAGCAATCATGAATAGTCATTGACACTCCCACAGCTAAAACCGATGGGATTCTTGTTTCATCCAGTCCACTTACCATAGTTGGTTACCCCTCCATACCAGAGGTGGTTTTGTCCGCAAGCTTTTTGCTCCTTCTGTGAACCCAGATACCCTGTGTCCTGCCGTACTGTTTCAAGCAATAAAACTTTGGTTTTCTGGTACTTGGTGCTGGGAGATTTTACCTACACAAGCATGATGCGTGTAGAACCCAATATCTTGATTTTTCAAGGTGCTATGCCTCTCGGCTCTGGGTTTTTTAAGTGGTTGAATACCCTCACCACTATAATTAAAATACCACAAAAGCCAGTATCTTAATTATGCCTAAACCTGAAATTTTTATAACTTTTCGTTTAACGCAAGAGGAAAAGGAATTGCTTAAAGAATATTGCGAGCAAGAAGGTAGAACTCAAACAGAAATTTTACGCGAACTGGTTAGAGGTCTAAGACGGCGGCTAAAGTCGCCACCCATTCATCCCGCCCCTTAAGGAGGCAACAGACTGAAAATTTCTGGGATTTTCAGGCTGTTGCTGGTGGGCTTTGGTGCTTTTATTGCTGTAACCAGTAGGGTTTGAAACTGACTCAGGAATGAGCAATACTCCGCTGCGCTAAAGCAGCTATTTATTGCGCTCCTTGAGTGGGGAAAGCACCAGTTCGGACGGCTAAGTTGATATTTTGCCCATTGCGCCGCAATCCTAAGCGCACATCTCCCCCAACTTGAACATTTTCCACTGCTTTCTGGATACTGCTGGCTTCTGTGACTGATTTACCGTTGAGTTGTTGGATGACATCCCCTGCACGTAAGCCGGCTTTAGCAGCGGGTGAGTTAGGCATGACGCGCATAATTAATACACCTTTATCTTCATTTACCATCACACCGCTATTGGGGTCTGAGTTTAGGCGTTCTTTGATTTGAGGTGTTAAGTCTACCATCTGAATTCCTAGATAAGGATGATCTACCTTACCTGCGCTAATTAGTTGCTTTGCAATCCTTTGGGCTGTGTTAATGGGAATGGCAAAACCTAGTCCTTGAGCTCTTTGGATAATGGCTGTGTTCATCCCAATTACCTGACCACGGGCATTTAACAACGGTCCTCCGGAGTTACCAGGATTAATGGCTGCATCGGTTTGAATAAATTCTACTCGCTTATCAGGTGCGCCAATTTGATTACTGCTGCGACCGGTGGCGCTAATGATGCCTGTGGTGACGGTATTATCTAATCCTAAGGGATTACCAATGGCGATCGCCCATTCGCCCGGTTGCAGTTGCTCTGAGTTTCCCAGTTCTACAGTCGGCAGATTGTTAGACTCAATTTTGACAACAGCCACATCTGTTAGTTCGTCTCTTCCCAAAACTTTACCTTCAAACCTCCGCCCATCCTTAAGTATAACTCTCACGGTATCCGCACCAGCTACTACATGAGCATTGGTGAGAATACTACCATCTTTACTGATGAGAAAACCGGAACCAGTACCTCGCTCTACGCGGTTTTGTTGTTCTGGTAGTTGAGAACCGAAGAATTGGCGGAAAAATGGATCGTTAAATGCAGCAGGTAAGCGGTTGGTGACTGTTCGAGATGCTTCAATTCTCACTACAGCAGGCCCTACCTTCTGCACTACCTGGGTAATGAAGTTGGAACCCGCCGCAGTTGGTGATGGGATGGCAGCATTGACTCGACTTACTGCTAGGTTTGATGTCGTCTGAGATATTTGCTGAGGGTTTCCAGCTACATAACCACCGGCGAATGTCATCCCTGATCCCAGTAGCACCAATGATAAAGAAGTAACTACCTTTTTCCATGGCACTTGATTTTGGTACTTGGTATGAGTTTGTTCGGCTGAAATGATATTTAACGGATAATCTTCATCATGTACTTGCTTATTCATGGCTGGCTGTCAAAATATTCGGATGTATTACTAATAATGTAGATATTATTTTTGAGGCTTTTGTTGCAAATGTTTTACTTAATTGCGAATATTAGTCACCTATACAAATTTGACTTCTCGCCCGGTTGAAACCTAGGGGATTCTAAACTGATGTTGCTACGCCGGATAAAATCCTAGCTCGCAAAGTTTAGGATATAATTTATTTAAGCAGAGAATTACCGGAACTGAAAAAACTACCTCCTTTGTAGACACCGACCTATTTTGTAGCGTCAATAGGTCAAGTCAGTACGGAGGTAGTTAAAAACTATATTGAAAGTCAGGGGGGAAAATAAGAAACACCCCGGGTTAAAACCCGTCGTCTCGCGTTTCATCCTCTCGTTAAAAGGTAGGGGTGATCAGGGCGGGTTATTTTGATAGGGATACCATGCTGGGCTTAGGTGTTGATTAATCACCTTTAACCAGACAACGCACGGCCTGCTCTATATTTTCTTGTTTAATTAATGGTTCTCCTACTATAACCGCATGTGTACCAGCCTCAGCCATCAAACATAAATCAGCCTTTGTATATAGTCCAGACTCGCTGACAACTATTACACCTAAGTTTTGTAACTGCGATCGCCTAGCTGCTAGCAATTGTTGCGTAATACTCAAATCAATGGTAAAATCTTCTAGGCTTTGGTTGTTAATTAACACTAGACGGATGTCATCCAGTTTTAGTACTCGGTCTAGTTCATTCAAGTTATGAACTTCTACTAAAGCATTCATCCCTAAATAGTGAATTACTCTGAGAAAGTCTTGCAATTCCCGATCTGTGAGAATAGCTGCTATTAGGAGTACAGCGTCTGCTCCTGCCGCTCGTGCTAGATAAATTTGGCACGGGTCAATCATAAAATCTTTGCACAACAAAGGTAATGCTACCCTCTGGCGGATAGCACGCAAATTTTCCCAACTACCACGAAAGAATGCAGTTTCAGTTAACACTGATATACAAGCTGCACCACCTCGCTCATAAGCTTTGGCGATCGCTATGGGATCAAAATCTGTGCGAATATTACCATACAATGGTGATGCTTTCTGGATTTCTGCAATTAGTCCAGGTTTGTCAGGATTTTGTTGTAAAGCAGTCAAGAAATCTCGCACCGTTGGCGCAGCCGTTAACTGGCGTTGCAAAGAAGCCAACGACATCTGTTGGTGCATTTGCGCTACTTCTTGCTTTTTATGCCACACAATCTCTCTGAGAATCGGTTGCAGACGGCTATTAACAGTAGTCACTGGGTAAATCATTAGGTACTATGTATCTGGAGATAGGGTGACTCAGAAAATATCAAGTTAGAAATCTACTTCCTACTGTTTTCAGAGTCGAATCAAGTTTGACTTAATGTCGAAAACCTCTTTCTTCTCAGTGTCTTTCGAGTTAGATTTTTCAGCTAGACAATTATTTTTTAGTAGTCGAATGTAGGTGCGGTAAGGGATGTAGTCTATGGGATTGTAACCAGAAAACCGCAAAATTAATACACAAGCCCATGAATACTTTCCAGCAATAATTGCTTTGATAATTTGTTCAATTTGTTCTGTGTTAATTTTCTTGGTGGTTTGGCTGTGACAATTATTATTTATTTGATGCATACCTTTCCCTCTTAGTTAATTTGGAGTCCTATCATCTAGATACACATTTGATTGATGATGTCAAGTGAAATCTAAAATCGCGGCGCTGAAGTACTGAGAGCATTCATGGTAGTTTGATCTAATGTCTTGAAGTTAGAGCAGTTTTTACTATCTCTATAAAAACGTTGATATCACACAAGGATGATATGTCAAAAGCATTAACTTTAAGGGGTGAAAAATAGGGGTGGATTTAACTAGTGAGCATTTTTATATGTCTCATAGTTATCTAGTTAAACTATCCCCTACAGATAAACCGTGTTGCAGAAGCAGCTTCTGTATTAAGCGTACTCAATTTCTAGCCATAGATATATGAACAATTTTTAGATAGACTTATCTCTTCTTTCGCTTTTGTGATTGAGTGGTCTGCTTAATTATTATCCTTAGGGTTGAAATGATATCCCAAGCTGACAAATTCTATGCCATGGGTTTTACTCAAACAGTAAGATAATATCAAGGTTGTTTATTTGGGTATTTTATGATATAATTTACAACCTTATAATCATCTGTTATCTGATGGCATAAGATAAAGTATCATATGTTGCTGTCGGTCAATACATTCACTCTTGGGAAAGTTGAATTTATTTTGCTTTTCATGATTAACAACTTTAGTAAGAGAATTATTTGTTACTCAACATTTATGTAAAAAAATCTTTCGTGATTATCTAAACATAAAATCTTTACAATTTTTATAACCTTGGATAGATATTCTCAAAAGACCCCCATAAATGTAAAATTGAAGTGTATCTGATGACAGATGAATGAGAAGATTATTTTATATTTCAATATTTCTATGGTTAGATATATCCACCCGGAAAATAACGAAAATTAAATTTATAGCATTTTCCATGCTCGTGAGGTACATTTTTTTAGTTTGAGGTAACAGGGAAAAGGGAATAGGTGTGTACTTCATGAGCCTGAAAAAGGCTTTATAAATAGCTGAACCATCTATTGCAAAAGATATAGGAGAGATAGATATATTTTCCCCATGACAGCTTGATAATAAAAGTAATTGATTATGATAAATTACTCAAATACATTTTTTATGACAAGAATTAATTCTGAAGAATAACTGGGTGACAAAAATAAACTTTAATAAAGTTTGATTTCTAGAATCTATAAACAATAAATATATTTTTTCTATTTTAGCCACGTAAAATATAATTATAAATATCCTTGTATCGAATTGCCTTAGACCCATGGTTAATCATGAGCTTTGAAAACATCCTTTTATTAAGCTGTTAATAGTTTGATTAGCACTTGAGAAAAATAGCAAATACAAACATGATGAATAGATATGGAAAGCACTATGGACGAACCAGATATGTCTACATTCAAATCACAAGTTTATTTTCTGTGCAAATGTCGTAATCTAGCTAAATTAATCCAATTTTCTCCCTGGAAATTACGAGATTTTTGACCCCATAATTCCCTTGGTTCTAAATTGGGGGGTATGTCAACTACATAGATGAGCATCAAACTTGGAAGTTTAATTGCAGCTTTGGCTATTCAGAGAACTGATAAGGTAGTAGGGGGAGTATGTACAACTCGACTGACAAATTAAACAAAACTCAGGAGCATTTAGGAAAAGAAGTCACTGAACTCAAGAAAAAGGAGGAGCACCTGCAACAATCCCTTCTTCTACTGCGTTCTACTCTAGAATCGACTGCTCATGGTATTGTTGCAGTCAGTCTCAAAGGAGAGATTGTCAGCTTTAATCAGAAATTTGTGGAAATGTGGCAAATACCCAACTCTCTGATCAAGTCCCAGAAATATGTTCAGTATCAAGCTTTTTTTGAGAACCAATTGAAAGACCCAGAAGCCTATTACCAGATTATAGGTCAGGTATGCAGTCAATATGACCTGGAAACCTACGGTATGTTGGAGTTAAAAGATGGGAGGGTTTTGGCTCAATATTCTCAGCCTCAGTGGCTGGAGGGTGAAATTATTGGTAGAGTATGGAGCATTTGGGATGTGACGGAATCGCAGCGGAAACCAGAATTCCCGCGGTTAAATACAGAATCAGACCGGAGTCAGACTTTAGAACAAATAAAACAACTAACTCAACTGCAAGGGGATTTCATCTCTAGGTTATGCCATCAATTCCGCACTCCCTTAAATATTGTTTTATTCTCTAATAGCTTGCTCAAAAGGTATATGAGCGACTGGAATGAAGAGAAAATACAACCATTACTTGATCATGTTCAAACAGGTGTAGAACAGATTACCAAGATTTTAGATGATGTCTTGTTATTGGCGAAGGTACAAACAGCTAAACTTAACTATGATACCAAACCATTGAATTTAGTTGATTTCTGTAATCAGTTAATTGCGCAAATGCAGACAAGTGGTAGCCATAAACGCATAAATTTACTACCCCAAGGAGGTTATTTAACAGCCTGTATAGATAAAAAACTGATCGAGCCGATGATCATGAACTTGCTGGATAATGCTATGAAATATTCTCCTAGTGATAGCGTGGTTGAACTTAAACTATTCTGTCAGCATGGGAACGTAGTGTTCGAGGTGAAAGATAGGGGTATTGGTATTCCACTTGCAGATAGACAGCGATTATTTGAGCCATTTTATCGCGGTAGCAATATTCATCAGCCAGGTACTGGGCTAGGATTATTTATTGTCAAAACCCTTGTGGACTTACACAGGGGTAATATTGTTGTGGAAAGTGAAGTTGATGTCAGTACAACATTTAAGATCATGTTACCAGTAGTAACATCCCAGTTATGAGTTTAGTAGACAGTAGGACTTACGCAACTGGCACAGGCGATCGCTACGCAGAGCTTGCATCTGTGTGTAGCAATCGCTAAATGAAAGCACATTGGTATTATATAAGTGATGTCAATGGCACGGGGGGATGCCTAGTGCAGTTGATAGTAGAA
>NZ_JANQDF010000162.1:0-35769 GCF_029891675.1 Anabaenopsis tanganyikae CS-531 | reverse complement strand
CTAATGGTCTTTTCTCATCCCTTCCAGGTTTGTCTATCCAGACTCTCCTGGTTGGTTTGGATTTAGACCCTAGTTTTAACCCCTTCACCAATTCTAGTCTCTCGCTGGGTGATAAAGCTTTTACTCCATCTACACCGGCGGTTTTCTTTCCTTGATTATCTTGAGTTACCCTACGTGTAGCCAAAGCTTTGGCTGACCAGGATTTCATCAGCACCTTTTGGAGTCCACGAACAACCTTGACATCACCACGGGCTGAGGCTTGATAAATTCGTTTTTGGATTTTGTAAACGCGACGTTCTAGCTGTTTCCAGTTAATCGTGTTCCATTCTACCGTAGTCTTTACACTCGTTTTAGACATAATTCCTACTTGAGACTTTATCTTCCATATCACCGTGAATCTGTCAGCATATCTTAGGCATTACCCTAAGCGTTCGCTTTTGACTCAATCTTTCCCACTTGCAGCATCCGGTTAGCACCTACTTTTAGTTTCGACCTACTAAAAGAGCTAACAAGGGGTTACTTCGTTCCATGTGTCCATTCTGTGTACCTTTAGAGTGATGCTATACGCCGGGTTTATCGGAAGTGCATAACGGTCTCATTCGGATAGCCGTTTCCTTGTCCTTTACCTTTTGGTTCCAGCCTATCAGCCTGATTTGGCTGGTCAATTATAACGACGCTTCAAACACATCTTCGTTGACTACTCATAGATACTTTGCTCGACGTGTACCAGGTTAGGCTCCCAGTAAGAACGCCTTTTCTCCCTGCTTTACGGATTGATGGCTAGTCGCTACCGTAAGGGAGATGCTGTCACCCTTGCACCTAGGGGGTGGGATTCTCACCCACATGAACACACAGTTATAAGAATCTGGTTTTACCCAGTCTTACCTCTCATCCCTGAGCATTAATACTCCCGATCGAGAGAACGAATCGCACCCGAATAGCAATTTCAAACCCTTCTTTTGCCCCTTCAGTGAGAACCTCGTAAACCTTGACACCACGGAAATAACCAAATAAAAGAAACAGGCAAATTAAAATAGGTATGAGCCAGTTAGAAAGGTTACTGAGAAAACCCATAGTAAATATATAAGGTAATCCCCGTACAGACAGGCGATAAAATACAACCGCCAAAAACGCTACAATTAGCCCACCGAAAACAATATTACCTATCAACCCCGGAGGAATTAATTCGGTTTTGGCAGTTTCATCTAATGTAGTTTCCCCCTGGTCCTCTGTAACTTCTAATGGAGATTCTACAGAAGTCAGCAGAGAGCGCCTGGCTAAAATTTTACTAGCAATAATAGCCACTGCTGTAGAAATAATAGTAGCAATAATGGACGGCAGCAGAATGGCGGCGGGATTGGTAGCCCCTGCACTAGCACGGACAGTAATTACACCCAGGGGTAACAGTGTCACCGAGGAAGTATTAATGGCTAAAAACAAACACATCGCAGGTGTAGCCGTTCCGGGACTAGGATTGAGTTTATTTAGTTCGGCCATGGCTTTTAAACCCATGGGGGTGGCGGCGTTACCTAGTCCCAGGGCATTAGCAGCCATATTCATCACCATTGCAGACATAGCGGGGTGGTTGGCGGGAATTTCGGGAAACAGTCGGCTCATGACCGGACGAATCAGACGGGCTATAAATCGCATCATTCCTGCGCTTTCGGCAACTTTCATAATTCCTAACCACAGGGCCATGGCTCCAATTAGTCCAATGGCTAGGGTGACTGCACTTTCAGCTGCGGTGAAGGAGGCTTCCGTTAAAGCAGCCATTTTGCCCTTATAAGCTGCTACTACTGTGGCGGAAACAATCAGAAACAGCCAAATGACATTGAGTGGGGATGATGATTTTTTCATCTATATAGACTTTTATTACATGAACCGGTTATTCTGGATATCATAGGCGATGCAAGCAGATCCCTTACCTAATTTATAGAATGTTTTAAAAGTTACTCTGGATGGATCAAGAACTTCTATCAGTCTTGACTTTTGTACTAGTCAGCGATATTCACAGAATATAAAGTAGCAGCGTGACTGCCATAATCGCCCATTTCATAAATAGTTATGCGCTCAAATTTGATTATATGTTGGGCGGCAAATAATTCTACTAGATATGTCCAATTGTCTGGGTTAGTATTTGTACTTCTACCTAAAGTCAAATGGGGATGAAAAGCACTGCCAATATATCGGTATCCATATTGGAGATAATTGATTTTTTCTAATTCGCTATAGGCAGAAATATCCTTGTTTAAATCTGCATCTGTCACATAAATATGATGTTTAATACCTGCAAAGACAAAGTTGTGTAAATCAACAAATATCTCATGTTGATTCAGAATCAAAAAGTACCATGCAGGTGATTTAAATTCTAGTTGAGTGACTTGAAAATCCTGCCCATATTTTTGCCGTAACCAGTAATCGCGCAGACTATAAATTAAATCAACCCAATTCAAAGAATTATGAAATCTTCCTTGTAAAAGTGTAAGATGCGGCAGATTTTGCTGACTTCCTAAAATAGGTTCAAGTGGGCAAATAGGGATGATTTTCTGCTGTAATTCTATGATTAAGGCGATAGTTTTAGGGCAGGGTACAAGAGCAATGCCAAATTTCATAGATTAACTAATACGACGACCCGCGCAAATAGTTGACATTAAACGTGGCACAATCCCATCATCATGTACAGTGATTAAATCAGCGCGTTTACCTATTTCTAAGCTGCCCCGATTGTCAAATAAATCAATAGCTTGGGCGGGATTACTGGTAAATAATCCCATAGCTTCATAAATAGGTTTACCAGTTTTGCGGGCGATGATAAACAAAGATTGCAACAAACTCTGAGGAACGTAATCAGAAGAAATCACATCTACTAAATCGGACAAAACCAATTCCATAGCCGAAACATTCCCAGAGTGGGAACCACCCAAAACCAAATTAGGCGCACCCATTAAAACTTGTAACCCTGCATTATGTGCTGCTTGTGCGGCTTCTACGGTGGTGGGAAACTCGGCTAAAACTACTTTATCTTCTACGGCTTCCTGTACATGCTCTACAGTAGCATCATCATGGCTG
Source organism: Anabaenopsis tanganyikae CS-531 (assembly GCF_029891675.1). Taxonomy (NCBI): domain Bacteria; kingdom Bacillati; phylum Cyanobacteriota; class Cyanophyceae; order Nostocales; family Nodulariaceae; genus Anabaenopsis; species Anabaenopsis tanganyikae. The sequence goes on along the minus strand of NZ_JANQDF010000162.1, from coordinate 32,700 downwards.
GCTAAAGAAATACCTTTGGTGTGGGCTAGTTTGACTAAAGCTTGACGGTTTTTGTGTGCATGAATTTTTTGTTTTTCCTGGCGCATGATGATCAAGTCTTCAATTTCTAAGGCTGTCACACCATGTTTACCCATGTAATATTCCTTAAACTTATCTATCCTGACAAATTGTCGTTGACCAGGGGTATGGTCCATGAGAGAAATCATGGACAATAAGGAATTATCGATGTATTGTTCGGTAATTTGATAAACCTTTTCATAAGCTATTTCACAGCGCAGGTGTATGCGATGTTCCACAGAGAACCGCCCTGCTGCTTGTCCCTGAGAAATAACATCAATCATCGGACCAAAGTTAGTTAAGCGGGGAGAAGCAGCATTGACATCGCCGATGGCGATCGCATCACATACAGTTGTGACTCCTGCACTTGCTAAATCCCGGTCGTGGTAAACCGCCGCAGCTTGTAAAGGCCAACGAATTCCGGGACGGGGGGACATACAGCGTTCTAGGTTGTCGGTATGTAGTTCAATCAATCCTGGGAGCAGATAATCTCCCTGTCCATCCTCACCCAGGGTCATTACTCCTGGTTGAATATCGGCAATTTTTCCATCTCTGACTAAGAGAGTACCCAGAATTTCTTGGTCTGGAAGTTGTAGGCGATAGTTGGTGTATATTTGCTCATTCATTAAAGGTTAACTCCCGGTTACACAGTTGAGACAGCACAAACCCTGTTGCAAGTAGATTGCAGTTCTTGATCGTGAAAAATGCCAATTAAAGCGCAGCCCATAGCTTTGCGTTCTTCTAGAAGTTCCATGACTATTTGACGATTCCTGGTATCTAAGGCTGAGGTCGGTTCATCCAGTAGTAAAATTGGAAAATTCACGGCTAAGGCGCGGGCTATATTGACTCGTTGCTTTTCTCCCCCGGAAAATGTGGTGGGGGAAAGATGCCACAAGCGTTCTGGTAGATGTAGCCGATGAAACAATTCTTGAACTTTAGTTAAGGCAACTTTTCGTTCTTCTCCTAAATCCAACAACAGTTCTGCAGCTACTTCCACCGCCGGGACTCTGGGTATAACTCGTAAAAACTGGCTGACATATCCAATAGTCTGTCGCCGCACCGCTAAAAGTTCATGGGGCTGTAGTTGACACAAATCAACCCAATGTTTTTCATGGTTGACCCAAACTGAACCACTATCAGCACGATAGTTACCATATATACAGCGAATTAATGTAGATTTACCGGAGCCTGATGGACCGGATAGGGCGACACATTCGCGCCTGTTGACTGTGAGTGATACTTTTTGTAGGACTGGTAAGCTGACTCCCCCTTGTTGATGGAGGGTAAAGCTTTTGCATAGGTTTTCAACTTTGAGTAGGGGTTGACTGGGTAGATGATGGATTTCTGACATGAGAGTGCTTATGGTGTGAGGGCGGCGCTAACTAACTGTTGTGTGTAGGGATGTTGGGGGTCGTCTAATACTTGGTCAGTTAAACCTGATTCCACTACTTTTCCTTGTTGCATGACTAATAAGCGATGTGCTAAGAGTCTGACTACACCAATATCGTGAGTGACTAAAATTACACTTAAATTAAAGTTTCTCACTAGCGATCGCAATAAGTCTAATAACCGGGCTTGTACTGACACATCCAGCCCCCCTGTGGGTTCATCCATTAATATCAGTTGGGGTCGCGTCACTAACACCCGCGCCAGTTGTAATCTTTGTTGCATACCACCGGAGAAGGTATTTGGCAGGTCATCCAGGCGGGATGGATCAATCTCCACTTGTTGTAACCAGTGAGCCGCTTCTTCCCGGATCTGTCCATAGTGACGGATGCCAATATCTAGTAATCGTTCACCAATATTCGCCCCGGCGCTTACTTGCATCCGTAAGCCATCACGGGGATTTTGCTGGACAAAGCCCCACTCAGTCCGCATTAACCAACGGCGCTGATGTTCGGGCATTTGAGTAATTTCTAAATGTTTACCTTGAATGTTTCTGTAAATAACGCTACCTGTGTCGATGGCAGTCTGATGAGCGATCGCCCCCAGTAAAGTAGACTTACCTGAACCTGATTCGCCCACAATACCCAGAACCTGTCCCCGGTACAGGTCAAAAGAAATGCGATCGCACCCCGGAATCAACCCGTAGAATTTACTGACTTGTTGTACTTGTAATATAGGAAGTGCCATACTAATTTATTCCTTTCCCTTGTCGCTGATGACAATAATCTGTATCGGAGCAGATCCACATTCTGCCACCATGGTCATCAATTACTACTTCATCTAGAAAACTTTCAGTAGAACCACATAACTCACAAACTTTATCCCATCGCTCTACAGTAAAAGGATAATCCTCAAAGTCGAGGCTTTTAACTTTGGTGTAGGGTGGTATGGCATAAATGCGTTTTTCCCGACCCGCACCAAATAACTGCAACGCCGGATTCATGTGCATTTTGGGATTATCAAACCGTGGTATGGGGCTAGAACTCATGAGATAACGGTCATGTACCATTACCGGGTAGTCGTAGGATGTGGCAATATGCCCATGTTTAGTGATATCCTCATACAGCTTGACGTACATCTGCCCGTACTCTTCTAAAGCGTGCATCTTCCGGGTTTCCACAGCCGAGGGTTGGAGCCAGCGCAAAGGCTCCGGAATGGGGACCTGATAAACCATAATCTGTCCCTCCCGTAGTGGTGTTTCTGGTATACGGTGGCGTGTTTGAATTAGGGTAGCTTTAGCTGTGCTATCCGTAGTTTCTACACCACAAACCCTTTGGAAGAAACGGCGAATGTTGACGGCGTTGGTGGTGTCGTCTGCGCCCTGGTCAATCACCTTGAGGACATCGCTTTGACCAATGACTGCTGCTGTAACTTGAATACCACCGGTTCCCCAGCCGTAGGACATGGGCATTTCTCTGGAGGAGAAGGGAATTTGATGTCCTGGTATGGCGACCGCTTTGAGAAGGGCGCGACGAATTGAGCGTTTAGTTTGTTCGTCGAGGTAGGCAAAGTTGAAGCCTGTTTGAGTGGTTGATGTGGGCATTTTTTTAACGCAGAGGTTCGCAAAGGTTTTTAAACAAAAAATTCCATGTTTTCATAAGGGGATTCCTTCGTGGCGGCGATTCTAGTTGACAGGTTCCCTATATGTAGTTCTAATTTGTGGTGGTCTGGGTCGAGAATATATATGGAATCTCCCTCACTGGTGTTTTGTTTCCATTGTTTGACACCTAGCTCAAGTAATTGACGGCTATATTCTTGAAAGTCATGTTCAGGAATACTAAAAGCAATATGTGTATATTCCCTCGCCGGACTAGTGCGGGTGTGGGAATCCCAAGATAGACACAGCCATAGATTACCTGCTATCAAGTAAGCTCCTTGTTGCCATTTAGCGATCGCTTGACAACCTAAAACCTGAGTGTAGAAATTAAAAGATTCTTCCACATCAGCAACGGATAAAGTTATATGGTTAATTCCTGTAATCATCGTGGTTTTTCTCACTCCCCCTCTGGGTGAAGCTCATCACAGTTTAATTTTGGCTGTTGATTTTGTCGCATCTTGCGTACTAAATTTAACTCCGCTTGAAAGTCAATATAATGAGGTAGCTTTAGGTGTTGGACAAATCCCTGGGCTTCTACGTTATCTGAGTGGGACAGGACAAATTCGATATTTTGCGCCGGGTTTTCTACAGGTTCCCCTAACTCCGCCGCTCCCAGAGCGCGGTCTACTAAGGCCATTGACATGGCTTTGCGTTCGTTGTAGCCAAAGGTGAGTCCGTAGCCACGAGTGAATTGGGCTGGTAGTTCTTTGTTACCTTTAAATTGGTTGACCATTTGTACTTCAGTAATTGTCATATCGGCGATCGCTATTTCAAATCCCAATTCTTCGGGACAAATGACTACCTCAACTTCTCCCATGCGAATCTCTCCCGCAAATGGATGATTTTTACCGTAGCCTCGTTGGGTGGAGTATGCTAAAGAGAGTAAGAAGCCTTCGTCAGCACGTGCTAAGTTTTGTAGTCTAGCGTCTCTACTAGCGGGAAAAGTTAAAGGTTGACGAGTAAGGTCAAAGGGTGGTGGTGATTCTACTTCCCTAGGTTCTGGCTGTATTAATCCTTCTCGGTCTAATGTATCAATCACTGGGGGGAAGGGTTCCTTTGTCGCTTCCGCTGTAGGTGCGGGAGTAACTTCACCCTCGGCGATGAGTTTAAAATCTAGGAGGCGGTGGATGTAGTCAAAGGTGGGTCCTAGGTTTTGTCCTCCCGGAATATCTTTAAATATAGAAGAAATTCGCCTTTGAATTTGCATCTCACCGGTGTTGAGGGGCTGACTGTAATAGAACCGTGGTAGTGTTGTCCGATAGGCGCGCAGTAAAAAGATTGCTTCGACTAAATCCCCCCAAGATTGTTTAATCGCTAAAGCTGCTAATTCCCGATCATACAAATTACCTTCGCACATGACCCGCTCTACTGCTAGGGTTAATTGTTGTTCAATCTGCTCTAGGGTGAGTTCGGGAATTACCGGATTCCCCCGGCGCTTATTTTGCAGTAATTTCTCGGCATTTTCAATTGCTTGTTGACCACCTTTGACGGCAACGTATGGCATATTTTTACTCTTTTCTTACTCTTTTTTATACTTTTGACTCATGTTACCCTTCACCCCTGACCATAGTAAAAAAGTTAACTTTTGTGGCAGCGGTTTGGCGTTGTTGAAGTTCTTGTTTTTTAGCTAATGCTGTTTGCAGTGGTTGAATCACTTGTGCTTGAATTTGCTCATACCATTGGGGAGTTTGTAGTAAAGCATCGCACAAGGCTGCTAATTCTGCGTGACGGTGCGATCGCCCGCCTACATAACCAAATCCAGTGATGGCTGTGTCGGTTTCTAAGTTTTCTAGCTGCACTACACAGCGAGTTATGGTCATGTCTCCCAGATTAAATGGTTTTCCTGTACCTCCAGCGCGTCCTTGAACCATAACTAAACCAATTTCTGGGGAACGTAAAAAACTATAACTAGGTAATTTCTCTAAGTTGATTAATTTTTCTAATTCTGTTAACTCAGCTTTGGCGAGTGTGGCCATCCAAGTTTGTCTTTCCTTGACGGTAGCTATGTTCAAGTTTTGCATTGAATCAAATTAATAAAGTAATTTAAATCGGGTGTGGACAGATGGGAAATTTTGGCTTTGTCATCATAAATCCTTAACTGCACAGCATCTTGGGCGTAAGGACGCTGAATAAATTTCTCTGCTTCTTGAGGAGAAAATCTCCCTCCTTGCAGTTCTAAGCTGCGTTGGGATGGGATGGAAAGACTATACCAATATTCATGATCAACTGCGCAAAGATACCGTTTAGCTAAGACGTGTAGCCTAATTGGCTCTGTGACCGCCAGGCTAAATATTTGCCGTAGAAAAGGAATGGCGCGATATTCATGTTGGTCGTCTATACCTATGGCTGTCGGATCATCTCCTAAGTCATGAATTAAATGTCCTAAATCATGGAGTAAACAAGCGGTAATTAATTCATGATTTTTACCTGATGCTTCGGCCAGGGTGGCGCATTGTAATGCGTGTTCTAGCTGGGTCACGCCTTCTCCGCCATACAATTGTGAACCTTTTTGGCTGAATAGATCGATAATGCTGCCGATGGTTGGTTGCATAGTTATTTCGTTTGATATCGAGCGACTTCTTTTCCGAGGATATAAACAGATGAAATGCTAGAGGGTAAAGGATTGTCAGGAGATATCAGCAGGAAATCTGCATCTAAACCCGTGGCAATTTTACCTTTGCGATCGCTAATTTTTGCCGCTCTAGCGGGTCGATCTGAAACTAATTTCCATGCTTGTTCAAAGGACATTAACCCCAACTCTTTTAATTTAAAGGGGGCATAAAACAAGGAAGGATAGTGATAATCTGAGCACAGACAATCGAGAACATCATGTTCAACTGCTTGAGCTACACTCATTAAACCCAGGTGGGAGCCTCCACGCACTAAGTTAGGCGCACCCATGAGGACTGCTGCACCATATGCTTGAGATTTCGCAGCTAAGTCTACATCAGCGGGAAATTCTGCGATCGCTACTCGGCGTTGTTGACTGAGTGCTACTTTTTCTGGGCTATCATCATCATGGGAAGCTAAAGGAATATTGTTAGTGTGTGCCAATTCCACTAGTTTTTCTAGTTGTGCGTCTCCTTGTTCTCGCCGTTCTCTGACTTGGCTAATTAATCCGGCGATTTCTTCTATGGACATGGATGATCTTTGTTTGACACTGTTGAGATATCGCTGTAATCTCTTTTCGTTTCCTGGCGGTGGTAGGTGATCGTTGATGGATAAAATATCCACTTGACCTGATTCTAGCCAGTCACACAATTCTTGATGTTCTGCGGTATTGGCTTGTTCATGTCTGATATGAATGCGATGATTGCAATTTAAAACTTGTTTTCCTGTTTTTTGAATAAAGTTAATTAAATTACGAGCAGATTCTCGGCTACGTAAACCTGGTTCGTAGGAGTCGGTGATGGAGCAGTAAAAAGTTGTGATACCTGATGCTAAGAGATTACGGTCATTATCTACCATCGCTATGGGTAGAGGAAAGTTAACCCCAGGACGGGGACAAATCATTCTCTCAAAAGCATCGCCGTGTAAGTCTATAATTCCAGGTAGCATCTGGAGTCCTTGAGCGTTGACCAGATGAAATTGAGGCGGAGTTATTGATTGATTAATGCTGGTAAATTGTCCATCTTCAATTAAAACTGTGGCATCTTGTAACCATCCTTGGGGAGTGAGGGCATTTACTCCTTGAATAGCGATTTTTGTTGTCACTGATTTACCTTACTCAAAAATTTCTTGTGTTATGGGGTTGGACTACGCATTTAAAGCTCCAGCCATGCTGCTCAAATCCCAGTGATTCATAAAATTGATGGGCGCGATGGCGTTTTAAATTGGATGAGAGGGTGACTTTATAACACCCAGCTTCGGCACTCAGTTGTATTGCTCTTTTCACCATCTGGCTACCAATTCCCTGCCCCCGCATGGGGGAAATTACTGTCACTGCATCCAGAACAGCAAATTTGTGATAGCCCCGGTGCATCATTGTTGGTAGATATGTTAAGCTAAAGGTTCCTACTGGTTGCTGATTTAAACGGGCAAGATAGATATAGTAGTTAGGAGTTTGGGTAATTTGTGTGAAAATTTCCTCGGCGCGAGCGATCGCTAAGGGTGACTCACCATTCATGTCAGCATACAGCTGATTTAATACCGGCCAGTCTTCACGTTCAGCTATGCAAATTTCAAGAGTCATGATATAATTGTAGCTCTGGCTGTGCGTGGTAGTCCCATTACTGAATTTTCTGTGAATAAAAATACATCCATTCCTTGGGGATAGGCTTGGTGGTTTTCTGTCCAGAAATCCCAAAAATGTTGGGGAACTAAGGGAGCGATTGCTTGTTCGTCTAAAATTCCCGGACCTGTCAACATCACAGGTTGTCCCATGTCAAAGTTTTCTATCTGTATTAACAAGGTTGTGGAAGTTTCCGGTTTTTCTTCTGTCCCCATGTTAAAAATAGATAGTTCTGGCAAAGCTGCCAAATCTTCAATTAAGGCAAAGTCTGCTTTGTCTGGGTATTCTGTTAAGCGACAGCCAGTGTGGAACAATAACCAATTTTTCACGGAAGTTGTAAAACTTGGCTGTAGCCATAGTGCAACGTCCAAATCTAGCAAGGTCAAACAAGCCGCCCCACAAGCTGGGGTCAACCCCGATGGCGTGGCGTTAGTCGGTGAGGGAAGTCGCACCGTAGCCCTAGGTACACTCATCACAGCCGTAATTTTCTCAGGTCTCCCAGGTCGCGCATTAGCACCGAGCAACGCCCTAAATGTCTGTTGTGCGTCATGAATGGAGTCTGAAAAGCCCGGTAAATCAGTTACTATATTTGACATTCATTTGTGATTTTTAGTTTAAAACTATTGTTAACTTGTCTAGACATCTAGACAATAATAGATTAACCCAATTTTGACAACTTGACAATCTGAAATTGATACATGAAAGAAATAATGCCGATTTATATGCAAATTGCCGACGTGCTGCGAGAAAATATTCATCAAGGAGTTTATGAAATTGGGGAGCAACTACCCACAGAAACCAAGTTAGCAGAACAGTTTGGGGTGAACCGTCATACCCTCAGACAAGCGATCGCCCTACTCAAAAACGAAGGATGGTTAAGAGTTGACCGGGGAAAGGGAACTTTTGTCGCCACCAAAACCATCCGCTATGCTATTGGTAAGCGTGTACGCTACAATCAAACCCTAAAAGCTCAAGGTTGGCAAGCTAGGTTTAAATTATTACGTGTTTTAGAAATACCCGCTGACCATGCCATTGCCAAAGGATTAGAAATTACCTATGGTGAGCCAGTAGCCTTAATTGAACGCTTAGGTTTAGCAAACCACGAACCCATCAGCGTCGGTACTGGATATTTCCCCTTAAAGCGGTTCCCGGACTTGTTAAATCCAGAAAACATCGAGATATTACAAGCACAGCAATCAATATCTCAGTTTTTACAGCAAGTATATGGATGTGACCATATCCGCCGCAGCACCTGTGTTTCGGCTCGTTTAGTCCAGCCTGAAGATGCAAAATGGTTACAGTTACCCCGAAATCAACCGATTTTGCTGGCGGAGTCGGTGAATGTCGATGATACTGGTAACATAATTGAGTATGGTGTAACTCGGCTGCGGGGCGATCGCATGGAGTTATTCTTTGAGAATGACCTAGACATCAGCTAAACCAGCAACCTTCTCACCCTAGCAGACAACAAATCAATAACACTAGTAGCAATGACCAAAATAATTAAAATTGCGCAAACCTTCTGGTATTGAAAACTACCAAAACTTTGATATAGTGAAACACCAATACCACCTGCGCCCACAATTCCCAAAACCGAAGCCGAACGGATATTAGACTCAAATCTATAGAGAGTAAAAGAAGTCCATAAAGGCATAACTTGGGGAATCACTCCAAATACAACCTCCTGAATGTAACTCGCCCCAGTAGCTCTAATTCCTTCCACCGGACCTGGTTCAATTGATTCTACAGCTTCCGAGAACAACTTACCTAAAGCCCCTGTTGTATTAACAAATAAAGCCAACACCCCAGCAAACGGACCCAAACCCACAGCCACAACAAATATTAACGCAAAGACTATTTCATTAATAGCACGCATAGCATCCAATAATCGCCGCGTAGGTTGTACAATCCATCCCGGACACATATTATTAGATGCCAAGATAGACAGGGGAACAGACGTTAAAGCAGCCATTAAAGTCCCCCAAACCCCCATAGATATAGTAATCACCGTCTCTGAGAAATAATAGTTCCAGTCTTCAAAGTCCGGCGGAAAATACCCCCCAACATATTCCACAATGTTGTCACCCCGTTGTAAAAGTACAGGGAAGTTTAACTCGCTTTGATAATAACCAAAAATCAATGCACCACCCATGATTACCAGAAACAAAACTCTTTTAGTAGTCAAAAATTTTGCTTCTTGTTCTAACATCTTGAGTACAGTGGGAGAGGCATTAGTAACTATCTGATTGCGTGACATAATTTTTTATTAACCAAAGGTAATTTTATTGATTTATTGTTGTTTTGGCAATTGCTTTTGTAGTTCTGCTATTTTTTGCTGTTTTTCTGACTGACTGATATTTTCTTTAGCTTGAATTTCTTGGATTTTTTTGGCAATCTCTAATTCTCTGATTGTGTGCCATTCTTTATCTTCAGCTTTAACAAAACCAGCAATTTCAAATGGTGCTAAAACTTCAGCATCTTTGTAGTTATAGAAGAAATTTTGTAATTTCTGTTTTATATCTGCTGGTAAATCGCTACGATAAACAATTGGGTCACCGGGAATTAAAGGTGATTGCCAAATAATTTCAATCTTTTGTCTAGCTGTGGGATTGGTTCTTTCTAAACGACTTAAGGCTTCATTGCTGACCGTAGCGACATCTACCTGGTTGTTAGCTACCGCCAGGGCGCAAGCTTCATGACTACCAGCAAAAATCAAACGTTTAAAAGCTTTTTTAGGGTCTACGTTATTTTGCGTAAAGATATAATAACTGGGGACTAAAAACCCAGATGTCGAATTAGGATCATTAAAAGCAAAGGTCAACTTAGCCGCATTTTCAATCACATATTTATCGCCACCAACTGCTTTTGCTGCTTCTGTGATGGGATTATTTTTATTAGCGATTAAATGAGAATAATACCCCTTAGTACCATCTGCGCTTACAACTTGAGCAAAAGCTTCTGCATCCGCAACTTTTGCCGCCTCAACATAAGTTTTACCACCCATCCAAGCTGCCTGAACTTTACCAAAGCGCATGGCTTCTATAACCGCTGCATACTGTGTAACGTAGAAGGGTTTAATGGGAATCCCAACTTCTTCAGACATAGCAGCAGCAAAGGGTTCCCATATAGGTTTTTGATTAGATTGGGATTCTGTAGATAGAACACCAAAGTTAATTTCTGTGATGGTTGCACTACTATTCTCAGGAGTAGAACTACAGGCTGAAAGTACCTTGAAAGTTGCCAAAGTGATAATAAATAAAGCAGCCCGTTGAATGAATAATTTTCTGTTCATCAGTTATTGTTTGTTGTATCAATGAATTGAGGATTATACACAATGATTGTGATAGCGTACCGGTTGGTTACATACACTAAGTAGTATCTGTTGACAGGTAACAGTCAACAGACCATTAAGACAAATAATTATGGCTATTAACTACCTTTAATTACTTTGCAGTGCTCGTAGTTGGTTGTTCAAATCATTCAACTTTTTCTTATCGGCACTACTCAAATTAGGTTTAGATTCTAAGTCTAAAACTTGTTTAGCAATATCCAATTCCCGGATAGGATTCCATGTTTTATCATTGGCTGGAACTAAAGCCGACCACTGTAAAGGTTCTAGGATTTTCTTGTCTTTAAAATTGTAGAAGAAATTCCGTAATTTATTCTTAACATCCTGTGGTAAGTCTTTCCGATAAGCAATTGGGTCACTGGGTATGATGGGTGAAGTCCAAATAATTTCAATTTTTTGGCGTGCTGAGGGATTGGTTTTTCCTAATCTCTCTAAAGATTCATTATTATTGGTAGCTATATCTATCTGGTTATTGGCTATTGCTAAGGCTGTAGCTTCGTGACTACCAGAGAAAATTAACCGTTTAAAAATTTTCTTGGGGTCTACTTTATTTTTAGCAAATACATAGTAACTCGGTACTAAAAATCCTGAAGTAGAGTTAGGATCATTGAAAGCAAAAGTCAGTTTAGCAGCATTTTGCAGAACATACTTATCGCCGCCTTGTCTTTTAGCTGCTGCTGTGATGGGGTTATTTTTGTTGGCAATTAAATGAGAGTAGTAACCTTTACTACCATCAGTAGCTATAGTTTGAGCAAAGGCTTCTGCGTTGGCAATTCTAGCAGCTTCAATATAGGATTTACCACCATACCAAGCTATATGTACTTGACCAAAACGCATGGCTTCAATGACGCCTGCATACTGAGTAGCATAGAAGGCTTTAACGGGAATACCTATAGACTTGGATAAAGCGGCAATAAAAGGTTCCCAAAGAGGTTTTTGATTGGCTTGAGATTCTGTAGATATGACCCCAAAATTGAGTTCTTTAAGTTGTGCTTGGGCTGGTTCAATCCAGTTGTTGTTAAGAGTAGATATTATTTTAGTGCCTACTAAAGATGCACCAAATAAAGCGGAACTTTCAATAAATGATCTGCGTTTCATAGTTTATTTCTCGGTGAATTAAACATTTAGCATTTGTGGTTATTTATGAGGATTATATGAGTATTTCCCCATGTCCTCGCATTACCAGTTCTTCTACTGCTGCACCATAAATTTCATTCAGCTTCTGATCATCAAGTTCTACAGTTGCACCATCAAACATCACTTCTCCATCTTTGAGAGCGATAACTCTTTCAAAGTAACTCCGCACCATTTGAATTTGATGTAAAGAAGCGACTATACTAATTCCCCTGTGGCGATTTAACTGTACCAACAACTCCATGACTTTGCGCGCTGACTCAGGATCTAGGGAAGCGACGGGTTCGTCAGCCAGAATGATTTTCGCTCCCTGTACTAAACAACGAGCGATCGCTACTCGTTGCTGTTGTCCTCCAGAAAGCATAGATGCACGTTTATAAGCGTGTTCAATAATCCCTACTTGCTCTAGTGCTGCCAAAGCACTAATTTTTTCTTGTTTACTAAATAAATGTAATGTTGAGCGTAAGGGGGATAATCTTGCTAAGTTACCAACTAAAACATTTTCGATAACTGTGAGCCGGTTAACTAAATTAAACTGTTGGAACACACAGCCTATTTGACTACGTAAAACCCTAATTTTAGAGTGTAATTTACCCTGACTTTGTAAGGTATTGCCAAAAACATCAACTTGGCCTGCATCTCCAATTTGCAGACCATTAATGTGGCGTAAGAGTGTAGATTTACCTGATCCGGACGCACCAATTAGGGCGACCATTTCCCCTCCGTTAATTTGGCAGGATACGTGTTTGATTGCTGTCTTACCTTTAAAAGTTTTGGCAAGATTATTAATTGTGATAGTCACTGTAGTTGTTATTCTTTAACACCAACTCTGTCATGAGAATAACGCAAATTAGTTAAGGAATAGTTAAGCAAAGGATAATTTTAAATTTAACTTTTGTCGCCAAATTTCCCCGTCTTATTTTTTTACAAAAGGCTGCCGTTAAAGCGCTCATATTGCCCTTATAAGCTGCTACCACCGTGGCGGAAACAATCAGAAACAGACTAATGAGATTAAGTGGTATAGAGGCGGTCAAACCGCCTCATCTGAATCTTGAAATACCCCAGGTATTAGACTAATTGTGGGAGAAATGGGCTAGACAGACCTACAGATGCCCGCCGCACAGAGGTTACATCGCCCGAATCTAAATTTCCGTTGCCTGTAGCGTCTCCTATAATCAGAGGATCAGTCACAGGGAAAGCCCTAAATCCTGTATCAAGTCCCACATTGACGCGAGAAATTAAGGACGCATCTGCAGCAAGATAGCTTTCAGTTCTGGTGGTGTCTCCCAATAATGCTACCAGTTGTACGGCACTGTCTCCTATTAAGCCAGCACCGGGAAGTATTTGCAGTACACCTTTAGCACCGTAGCTCGCAGTATCTCGAACCTGAGCATTCAAGGTGATTAAGTCGGTACTAGCATTGAGGGCAGGTCCACTGAGGGTAAACTGAGCTTGTCCTCGTGTATTGAAGTCAGACTCTAAATCCCAACCCGGTGCGGCTACATTTGCTCCGGTAATAGCCAGGAGGTCTGGGTCATATTGCAAGGTGAAGCTGATGTTTTCTAAGCCGCCGGGATTGCTGATGCGGATGGGTAGAGGATTGAATTGACCCCCCCCACGTATGTTTACCTCTTGATCTGGTCCACGGCTAAAGTCAGGTAAGGTGAGGACTGGTGCTGTGGGGCTATCCACGGTAAATTGGCGCACAAAGTTACCAGATAAACCATCTTCATTACCATCGAGTAGGCGATCGCCGCTGCTGACGAAACCATCACTACGGCTCTCCAGGGTGAGAGTGTAATTACCGGGTGCTAGAATATCACCTGTTTTGACAAAGGTGAGGGTGTTAGCATTGCCTTGGTCCCAAATGAGTGAACCATTGATGATATTTCCGGCACTATCGGTGAGGATGAGGTCTGGTGAATCAGTAACCGGGGCTCCTGTGTTGTTTGGATCTATTCCTCTGTACAGGTTAAGGACACTCAGATTTAGGTCATCATTGAATGTTAAGATAAAGCCACTGGGGTTCTGCTCCAAATTCGTGACTTTGAAGGTTTCCCCAACAAGATTAATAGGTTCTAAAAGACTTTCTGTCTGAGAAAAGACATCACGACCTGCTACTAATGCAGAGGGTTGAATACCTTGGAGTAAAGCCAGGGGAACATCTGTGTCAGATAATACAGCAATAACAATAGTATCTGTATTTTCCCTAATTAGCTTGACGACTGTGAGGTCGGGTAGACCAGCAACTACTAAGCGATCGCCCCCGGGTTGAAAATCGGTAATAATAGCTAACTCAGATGGAATAGAGCCATTGGCGAGGTAAAAGGTATTTGCTCCCTCGTCCCCGGTGAGAATACCACCGTTACCGGCAAACAGGTGATCATCCCCTTCACCGCCAAACAGTTCATCGGTAGCCGGCCCTGCAATTAAACGGTCATCCCCTTCACCGCCAAACAGTTGATTATTTCCAGTACCGCTGGAGGCATCTAAAATATCGTCTCCTTCCTCGCCGTAGAGACGATTGAACCCACCACCGTCTGAGACTGTTAATCTGTCGTTACCAGCTCCCCCGTAGAGTTCATTGTCGCTGCCTTCCACAACAATTAGAAGATCATTACCTGCCTCGCCATATAATATATTCCGGCCTATACTGCCTGCGGCTGATAAGGTATCATCGCCATCACTCCCGTAGAGCGTATGGTTATTGCCAGCGATGAGGGTGTCATTACCTAGACCTGCATATAAGATGACCTGTTCTGGGGAAGGGGTAGAATCAAGGATGTCATTACCTTGTAGTCCAAATACCTGAGCATTGCCTGTATTGGGAGCAAAAAGTTCATCATCACCGTCGCTGCCAAATATCCGGGTAAAACCTGACTCATTGACTAGGGCTTGTGTAGTTGCTACACTGGTCAAATCCCCATCAATTAGGGTAGCGTTTAATACCTCTACCCCTTGAGCAAAGATAACAATATCAGCCACGGCAATATCTACAGACCAAGTGCCGTCTTCTCCAACAATGCTTGTATTGTTTCCTGTCAAAGTTAGTCCGCTGGCAAAGCCTAAGATCAAGGTTGCTCCGGGTTTACCTGTACCACTGATGCGAAAACTGGTAGCTGATATGGCAGAATTGAGAATTACTGTATCAGTAATTAAATCAATGGTAGGGGGGGGAAGAGGTACCACCACGGGGGCACCAGGGTCAAAGATTACTCCGGGGGTGGGGTCTAGGTCTCCTGGTTGATTGTCTTGTAAAAATAGGGCGGCTCCATCAATGCGACCATTACCATCTCGGTCTTGTAGCACTGCGCCTAAGCCTGTATTGGGATTGAAGTTGAACAAAAAGAAATTACCGTCACTATCCCGCTTTACAAAGCTGTTGTAGTCTGGTAATCCTAATACTCTTTCATCAAAGGTGAGTTCTAGCTGGTGAATGGTATTAGAGAAGATATCTTCAGAACCAGGAATGGGCACAAGGTTGAAGGACAACAGTGGCGTATATAATTCGGCGCCTGGAATGTCATCGTTTAACTTGTTTACTTGATCGGGATTATTGAGAATATCAATTGAATTAATATTTCCGATTTCGACAACACTGTTATCTGCCCTATTTACATTGATACTGGGGGTGAGGGTCGTAGTGGTATTTACTCTAAATGTCCGAAAAACTTCCGAGAAGCTACTATTAAATGTCTGGGTAGCAGTAACCTCTTGTATTCCCTGACTAAAAGCCGCTACGTCCTCCGCTATAACTGGGACTGACCATTGACTATTTTGATTTACCACTGTGGTGTTACCACCTGCTAATTCTCGACCACTATCAAAAGTCAGGCGTACTGTTGCTCCGGGCTGACCGCCGCCGGTGATATTAAAGCCAGTTTGAGCTTCTGCTGAACTGATAATGTTGTTATCAGTGATGGAGTTAATGAAAAGAGTGCTCATTTTAAAGATGTCCTGTTTTGAACTAACAACTGACTGATAGGGGCTAAGGGGAGACCCCGGACTTCTATAGGATTTGTGGTCACATGAAAAAATGTGGTCAGAAGTCCGGGTTCTGATTTAAGAAAAGACAAACTGACTGGAATCGTTGAGATTGAATTGGGCTATATTGACCCCTTCGATGAGGGCGATATCTGTACCACCAATTTGAATGAGGGTGTTACTATTTTGACTGGATAGACTGACTTGGTTGACGGTAATACCACCCATACCGATGCGGTCTATACCTAGTTGAAAATCTTTGACGACATTGGGTGCATCGGGTAGGGAACCGCCAACTACTAACCAGAAGTTATCAGCACCAGCGCCGCCCCAGAGTAAATTATTACCACCCAGTCCGGCGTAGAGACTGTCATTACCATCGCCACCGAACAGGCGATCGCCTACGGTAGAATACAATTGGTCATCACCGGAACCACCATAGAGGCGATTATGACCATCGGGACTAGAGCGCAGCACATCCGGACTGGAACCACCAAACAGCATTTGTCCCCGTCCTTCGGCTACCTGTAAGGTGTCGTTGTCAGCACCACCTAGGAGGATGTTAGCGTCACTGGCTTCCACAACCCTCAAGGTATCTTGACCGCGACCGCCATCTAAAACGCTGGTACTGGCTGGACCTTGAGTACCAATCATTAAGGTGTCATTCCCATCTCCACCGTTAGCTAAAGATACACTGGCTACCATGATGGTGTCATTACCGTTCCCGCCTAAAACTTCTATATAGGAAACTTGGCTGGCATCAACTACGTCATCACCATGACCGGAAAATACTGTTTTCAGGGGTTGATTACGGTTTAAAACAATGTCGTCAGATTCCGCAGTACCAAAAATTAAAGGATTGGGGTCTAAGGGGGCGGTGGCTATCCTACCTTGTGTATCTGCTAAGAACAAAATCTCATCACCATAAACCCGGCGTTCTGTGTTGATTAAGTTGTACTCAGCATCTAGGATAGGGAAAACATAGACTGGAGTCATGAGGACTTTAGCACTGGCTCCCCCAGCAGGATTAAGGCGCTCTAGGTTTACTTCCAGGTGACCGTAGTGCTTACCACCATCAATAAGTTGTGGTACTCCGTCAATCTGTTGCCATAATTCCCCTTCTCTTTGGTCAGCTGTCCACTGGCTAAACTCGTTATAATTAAGTAGAGGTTTATCTAAACCGGAGCCATCCCGTTTTTGTCCCCTCAAGCCATCACCAGCTACCCCAACATCGTAATAGCTTACGCCAATCCCATCGCCATCCTCATCAACAAAGCTGCGCTCGAACATCTCACTATGACCAGACAAGACGGCAGCTACCCCATATTGCTCAAACATACTATGGTACTGGCGCATGGGTGTTCCTGCTTGTCCAGTGGACAGGACATGATTCATCGGTTGACCATGTTCCCCACTGCTGTAAGGTACATGATGAAACTGCGCAAAAATAATCTGTCCGTGGCTGCGAGCATCATCAAGTTGTTCCATGACCCAGTTCCACTGAGTGCTACCAGGATTGAAATCAGCTAAATCAGTTCCCCCAGCAGCTTCATACTGCTCACGGGTGTAGTTTTCCTGAGTGTCCGTTCCCGTCCCTGTATATTCCCTACCGCTGATTTTGGGGGGTTGTCCTTGTCCACCATAGTTAGATCGGCGGTCATCCGGCTCCCCATTAGAACTATCTAAGGTGAGGATAGTTACTGGACCGTAGTCAATGCGATAATAATTACTCCGATGCTCAGGAGTGCCGTTGTCAGGGGAATCAAAGTAAACATCATACTTATCCCGCCCAAACTTGGGACCAAATCGACCATCGGCATCTGTACCATAGCCGCCATTGAGAGCGCCAAAGTTCTCCCAGTTACCTAAAGCTGGTAATATAGGGTACTGAGATAAACCGCTATCATATTCCCCGGCGTTGTGTCTAAAAAATTCATCCCACGCGGGTTGATAGCCGCCTCCCTGTACTAGGTCTCCGGGCATGACCAAAAAGTCAGGGTGACGACTGTTAACTACGGCTAAGTTTTGCTGGTAGCCTTCTGTTTCTGTGAGGGCATAACGTAAGGTTTGAGAAGCCCCAGAGCCAGATGTGCCAAAGGTGTCAGCCCACTGACTATTACTAAGTGCGGGGCGTTCTATAGAATTAGTTGCTAAAGCACCGGGTTGCCATTCCCGATTAGTAACCCTTCCCTGGGGTTCGGTTTCGCTGTCAGACATGGCTATAAAGCGAACGCTAGACCAATCTGTATTACTAGGGGCGGTTTTAAAGGTAGAGGTAAAAGTTTCACTCCCCTGGGTAACTGTGTAGTTATAGGTCTGACCTGGTAATAAACTTTGTATGTCTATACTGTGCTTATAGTTGTTGTCACTGATTAACCAAGAACCCGGCTCTAGTCCAGAGATATTTTGATTTTTCTCAGCTGTAGTATAAGCCAAGAGGGGTTGAAAGACGGGGGTACTAACCAAATCCAGGGGGTTATTTAAACCCAGTCCGGTTATGGTTAATCTCCCTGGTATATCTTGTTGGGTAAACCAGGTGATGTAAATCCCTTCAGATGATGGATTTTGCAAATAGGGGTTAATTCTAAATTCAGACATGGTGTAAAACCTCCTTGGGTAGTGTTTTCACTTTTAGCTACGGGGAGATACCGGACTTCTACGAGACTTGTGGTGACATGGGGAAATGTGGTGAGAAGTCCAGTATCTGGTTTAAGCAAAGACAAACTGACTGGAATCGTTGAGATTGAATTGGGCTATATTGACCCCTTCGATGAGGGCGACATCTGTACTACCTACCTGAATGATGGTGTTACCATTTTGACTTAATAAACTAACTTGGTTGGCGGTAATACCACCCATACCGATGCGGTCTATACCTAATTCAAAGTCTTTGAGGACATTGGGTAAATCGGGTAGGGAACCGCCAACTACTAACCAGAAGTTATCTGCACCTTGACCGCCCCAGAGTAAGTTGTTACCACCCTGTCCGGCGTAGAGGCTGTCATTACCATCGCCACCAAACAGGCGATCGCCCACAGTAGAATACAATTGGTCATCACCGGAGCCACCATAGAGGCGATTATGACCATCTGGACTAGAGCGCAGCACGTCCCGACTGTCACCACCAAACAGCATTTGTCCCCGGCCTTCTGCTACCTGTAGGGTGTCATGGTCAGCACCACCGAGGAGGATGTTAGGGCCGTCGGCTTCGACAACTATCAAGGTATCTTCACCCCGACCGCCATCTAAAACGCTGGTACTGGCTGGACTTTGAGCACCAATCATTAAGGTGTCGTCACCATCTCCACTGCTGACATTGCTGTCACTACCCACCAAGATAGTATCGTTCCCCTTACCGCTATATATTGCATTACTAACAGCTTGACTCCCATCTACCTGGTCATCTCCATCCCCGGTAAAGACGGTAATACCTGATTGGTCGCTGGTTAATGTCAGGTCATCTGCACTAGGGGAACCACTAATCACAGTTACTGCCTCTTTGATTAGGTCAATATCTGTGATCACAGATACTACATCGTTACCTTCACTAGAAGCAATCACTCCCTGGAGTTTACCTGTGGGTGTGGTTAGAAAAGCTATTCCCTCAATGCGATTGGCATCGGGGAAAATGATGGGATCAACTGCTACCACGTTGTATGGATCAGTGATATCAAAAACAGCCGCTACGCTGGTAGTGGTGCGTTCAAGGGCTACTAAGGCATGGGTGCGTCCATTAACAGTCACTACTTCCACCATCTCTGGCTCAGTGCCCTTGTCATCATCACGATTAGAAGCCATGAGTCCCAGACTGTTGGCTAGTTCTTCGAGGGCATTACCGCTGTCAAATACAACATTACCCTTGTCATCGAATATGCGTAAAGAGCGCGAGCCGATAGTGTAAGCCTGGTCGATTAATCCATCACCTGTAATATCACCATAATTGTTGAGTAGATTTAGTCGGGTACGGACACCGGGGTCTGGATCATATGAGAGGTTTAGGAGTTCTACACCAGGATGGTTACGGAAGGAATTATTATTGATAGGAGTACTACTATTAGCCCTGGTAAGGTCATAAAAAATATTACCTTCATCTGGGGGATATTCCCGGGAGTCACCCTCTCCTGCTGCGAGGATGAAAGTGCGTCCCTGTGAGTCGGTATACGTAGCCAGTCCATCGGGCATGGTCAATCCGTAAACTTTTAATCCGGGGAGAGGCCTGTAGATGTTTGTGTCGTTTGGTCCATCGCGATCAGAACTATCCAACCCCATGGAGTTAAAGGTAACAACTGTGAAGCTGTTACCACTAGCACCCTCAGTACCAAAGTCATTGTCATAGTTAATTACTAAAGCCCCGTCATCCCGCAAAGCCAGACCTTCTGGTTTATCGTAGGCTAATGTACCGCCAATGGAGGGCAGGTTAAAAAGTTCTACTTTATGTGCTAGACGAATACCAGCACCAGCCAGAGTGTCCGCAGTGGATATGCTGTAAACACCATCTACTAAGGTGCGGCGATTATCTAGGAGTTCGGGCTGGGCTACACCTATGAGGTTAGTCCAACCATCTGTTAAGGTGATTTCTAAGGTATTAGTGGCACCACGCAGATCTACCTCATAGATGTGTTTAAGTCCGTTGAGATTGCGATTACTGTCCCGCTCAATGACGTAGAATACATTTTTGACGGGATCGAATACGGCATCACCGAGTTTGTCCTGGTTGGTGCGGCCACTGAGGAGATAGAAATGCTCTGTTTGAGGAATCCCTGTTGCTGGATCAATAGCTAGGATGCGGATGAGTTCTGAGCGGCTGCGGGAAGGTCTACCCTCTTGATTAATATTGTCAAGGGGACTCTGCATGAAGGCATAGAGGAGTCCGTTGTTGGAGTTGAAGGACATGGCTTCAATTCCCCGGTTTGGCCAGCGATTACCGTAGATAGCTGGTAGAGTATCAATGGTTTCCGCACCGATTACTACACCGTGTTGCTGTTGGAGCAGCGCCTTTTGTCCGGCTGGAATATAGCGCTGAATTAAGTTACCGGTGGTAAAGTCAAATAGAGCAATCTGTCCACGGTACTCATCGCCCACTGCGAATACTTTACGTTCTACTCCCTCAATGGTAACGGTGAAGACTCCCACGGTTTCTGAGTCAATACCGAAGGGGTCATAGGGGAGGTCTTGGTTATTGCTATCGATGGGGATATCATCCTTGACAGCCAGCTGAGGTAGTCCAGTCAGGGGTGCCCCATCTTGTCGATTTAAACCAATCTTGTCTAATTCTGTAATTTCTCCTGTTCCCCGATTCATCCCCAATTTGTAAATGGTGGGTTGGAAATCGGGGTCTAAGAATTGCCGCTTACCATCCACAAGGTCACCATTGGGACCGCGATCAGTGATGGAATAATAAACGTCAAGTGGTTGTTCATTAATGGTTTCTACCCGGTCAAACCAGAGTCCAGAGAGTCCACCCGCCAGAACTCCTTCAGGAAGGTTATTATCTCCCATGGCGTAACTCAGGGAGTAGTTAAAATTATCTGCACTGGGGCGACCTCGTTCCCAATCCTGAATACCTGCGGAGAAGATATTGGTGATTTGTGGGGTGTCTGTACTCAGGTCTAGTACTGCGATCGCGTTATTCTCTTGTAAGGAGATGTAAGCTGTGTTACCATCCGTAGTGATGGCGATCGCCTCTGGTTCCATGTCTTGAGCTAGGGTGGTGGTAACATCGGGGCGACCACCAATGCGAATACCACGGTTAATTAATTCTTCCTTGCGACCTTCCCATGGGCTAAAGTCGATGGTTTGAACATTGGCTTGGGTAGGTGCTTGGGGTGTGGAAGAAAGATAAGCGCTGGTATCGATAACTGAGATGGAACCTACGGGGTCAATTGCGTATTGATTGTCAGGCTCCCCTTCATTAGTCACCAGTAGCTTTGTACCGTCGTTGTTAAATTTCACCATATCTGGCAATGCACCCACTGTTACATCAGTGAGGAACACAGGTAGCACTGGATTAGTGAGGTCGTAGAACTGGACAAAGCCCGGTTCCGTCTTCACCGGATTTTGCACCGCCACGGCTAGCAGCCGGCCAAACACTGCCACGCTTTGTAGGGTATTACTGTTGTCTGACGGGGTAGCCACAGCCACTGCTCTGGGGTTAGAGGGGTCAGTCAGATCACTTACCACAATCGCTCCTGATCCACCACCGACTGTGTAGAGGATACCGCTTACAGGGTTGTAGGCAGATATCTCAGCGTTCGCTCCTAGTGAATCAAGGTTGAGAACGCCATTAATCCCTTCTAGGGGAGGGGTGATGTTGTTAAAAATGAGGTTAGACATAGTGGGTTGAGCAGAATTTAAACTTGCAGTAATGGGGTCTTGCAACTGATCAATGATCTGTGCGGGCTATGTTTTGCCCGTCAACTGTCAACCGGTATATTATGCAAGTTAAAAATTAAGCAGTTATTATTAAGTCGTTAAGAAGTCTTTAAGTCACCAAGTGGATAAGCATCGCGTAAATCTACGTGATCATCAATATGTAAAACGCCTTACTTGGGATACTTATTGGCTAATGCTGGGAAGTAACCTAAAGGTACACTATGATCACCACCAATAACTGCAACACGCTTACCCTGGTTCATTGCTGTTTGACACTGGGTGAATAACCATTGATTGAGTTGTTTCCCCGCTTGATTAATTTCTGTGAGTACGGGAGTTAAATCGGGTGTATTTGTCAATGGTTGACCTTATGCTAGTCTTTTAATGATTTTAGCTGCAAAAGTACGATAATATACATTTTTTTTAAACATTACTCCATGTATACTGTATAATATAAACTTTTCTTGTGAGTTGGCTATGAAAAATACGACACCGCCCCCGCCCCCACCTTACAATTTTAACAATAATGATTTAAGGATTATTTGCAACGAGTTAATGGCGTTAAAAGCAGAATTAGCAGGTAAGATTTTTTGGACTGTTTTTTGGGCAAATATATTATCTGGGTTAGCCATTTTTATTGTTATATTGTTTATAGCAAATTTTATGGCAAATCTCGACTGAAAACTTATCAAACATCCTCTAAAAAGATGTTTGGAAACTAATGATTAGTCTATCAAATCTTGTTTCACCCCAACCTAACCCTCCCCTTATAAGGGGAGGGGACTGGATTTGATTGTTTTTTGTGTGTTGGGTGTGTTCCCTGTTCCCTGTTCGGTGTTCCCTGTTCGGTGTTCCCTTTTCCCTTTTCCCTAAGATAAAAATTACGGCTGAAAACTTCTCAAACAACCTCTAAGATTGGGAGAGGCTAACCCGACATTGAAATGCGCTCTCTAGTTTATTAAATTAGCCAGTTTGTAAACAATTCGCGCCCCCACGTTACCATCCCACTGCGCATTACCAACTTCGCAGACATCAAAACCAATAATTTGTCTACCGCTTTTGACTAATTCTCGGAATAAACAAAAGGTTTGCTCTAATTCTAATCCTCCGGGAACGGGTGTACCTGTATTTGGGCAAAGTTTGGGGTCAAGTCCGTCCACATCAAAGCTAATATAAACTTGTTCTGGTAAATGACTGATGATTTCTCGACATAAATCAAGCCAAGTGTTACCGGCGTAAAGTCTTTGTTTAAGAATAGGGTCGTAATAAGGGATAATCCGCTCATGAGATTGGTCAATTATGTTCACTTCCTCATGGCAAATGTCACGTAACCCTACCTGCACTAATTTAGATATCTGCGGTATTTTCAGGGCGTTAAACATGATAGAAGCATGGGAAAATTCAAACCCCTCATAAGCATCGCGTAAATCTGCGTGAGCATCAATATGTAAAATGCCGTATTTGGGGTACTTGGTAGCTAATGCTTGGAAGTAACCTAAAGGTACACTATGATCACCACCAATAACTGCAACCCGCTTACCCTGGTTCATTGCTGTTTGACACTGGGTGAATAACCATTGATTGAGTTGTTTTCCTGCTTGATTAATTTCCGTGAGTACGGGAGTTAAATCGGGTGTATTTGTCAGTGGTTGACCTTGTGCTAGTCGTTCAATAATTTTAGCTGCCAAGGTACGATAATATTCATTTTTTTGGAAAATATCCGGAGAAATTTCCATCATGAAAATTCCTTGTTTCCACCCATGAGGACGATCTAAATCGAATAAATCTACTTGTACAGAAGCATCAAGAATCTGTTGTGGCCCTTTTGCCGTACCTGCACCATAGGATACAGTTACCTCCCAGGGTACAGCAATGATCATCAAGTTAGCAGACTCATAGTCCGATGGCAATCCAAAGATATTACCATTGATTTCACCTACTCCACTGGGATTGTAGTCTGGCTGTTGAATATTCATTGTCTTGGTTTTACACCCACGGGTAAACTGTGATATTGTACCGGAATATTGTAACTTAAAACTCACGGCTGAGTTACAGCGCATTTCATCTGTGTACCTACATATAAGCCTCTATGGGTATACATCTGTGGATGAGGTTGTTAATTCCTCTTCTAGTTCTTGCACCAAAGAAGCAACTACAGCTTTTAAAGAACCTGTATTTTCAAAGACTCGTCGCTGACGGGTATAACTAGCGCCGGTTTCTAATCTTTGCGCCAGTAGTTGCAAGTATGAACTTTCTCCCAAATTGTCAGCAGAGGGGGCGATCGCATCTAATATATCCCGAATTATATCGCCTATGGGTCTAGTGCCACCTTGCTCATTTTCGATGTAATTTGCATCTAAACCCCAGCGAGACGCTCGGAAAAAATTTTCTTTTTCCATTAACCAAGGTAGGGGGGACAACAAAAATCCTGTGTGTTTGCCTTGGGGGTAGTGGTAGAGGTATAATATGAGGGAGTGGATAAGGGACGCTAGGATGATGGACTCTTTTACCGTTGGTTGAGCATCCATGACTCTGATTTCTAAAGTTCCCAAGTCTGGCTGAGGTCGTAAATCCCAGTGAATGTCCCGGATAATCTGAAACATTCCGGCGTTTTGGGAGCTAATAAAGAATTGACAAAAATCTTTCCAGGTGGGAAACAACCCAGGAGTACCATAGGTTCTCGATGATGATAGGAAGCGGTGACGATAAGAAGCAAAGCCAGTATCACGACCCCACCAAAAAGGTGAACTAGCAGACAAGGCCAGTAAAATGGGGAGATAAGGTTGGAGCTTACCCATGATATCTACAGCTACATCACCGGATGGCATTCCCACATGAACTTGGAGAGCAAAGGTCATCATCATATCTGCGAGATAGCCCGATGCGGCTTGTTGGGCGAGATACCTGGGAGTGGGTGTAACATTGGTAAAGCGATCGCAAAATGGATGAGTACCAGAAGTAC
Organism: Anabaenopsis tanganyikae CS-531; assembly: GCF_029891675.1. Lineage (NCBI taxonomy): Bacteria > Bacillati > Cyanobacteriota > Cyanophyceae > Nostocales > Nodulariaceae > Anabaenopsis > Anabaenopsis tanganyikae. The sequence continues at coordinate 7,568 of NZ_JANQDF010000162.1, read as the reverse complement.
AGATATTCATCCCCAGATTCTGGCATTGCAGCTTAAGGTGAGAAAGAATAGCCAAAATATCAGTTTCTAACTCATGGATATTGAGGCACACTCTGGAACTAATTTCAACAGAGGCTTGCTGAAACTCTGGCTGGATGCAAGAATTTTTGGGGATGTGTGCCAACAAAGGTAAAATCCCATCTACCAATTGCAGGGTTTGGGGATTGAGCAATTGTAACTCAATTTCCATACCGAGAGAGAATTCAGAAGAACTTTTAAATTCTAAATCTGTCATCCCATCTTCCTCTGACTAGTACATCTGGCGTGACCTACTAGTTTAATGACTTTTTGTGTTGGGTGACTTCTACTTTAAAGGTGTTGACACTTCCCCTGACGCTCTTTCTCCCCAAAGGATGTAAGCGGTATAAATTCAATGGGTGTGTGGTTCCCTGATCTTGCGATTACCCGAAACTGGGTTAAACTGGGTTTACCATCTTGGTAATTCAGTTCTTGAAGGGGAGGAATTTGGTCACTGGGCGCTGCAGTCGCACAGGGAACGGGTTTGAGTGCAACGCTGTTAATACCAATGGCTAGGGAATGAATTGGATATCATCATATACGCAGCTAAGTGTTTTTCTCAAAAACCGTGCCAAGATAGAAAGTAAACAGTTTAGTCAAAGGAAGGCTAAAAAACACAGTGCAGATTACTTTTTTAGGGACGAGTTCTGGTGTACCTACGCGATCGCGCAATGTTTCGAGCATAGCGCTAAGATTACCCCAAAGGGCAGAACTATGGTTGTTCGACTGTGGCGAAGGGACTCAGCATCAAATTTTGCGGAGTGACCTGAAAATGAGTCAAATATCCCGAATTTTTATCACCCATCTGCACGGTGATCATATTTTTGGCTTAATGGGACTTTTGGCTAGTTGCGGGTTAGGTGGGAATGTGCAACGAGTTGATATCTACGGACCACCGGGATTAAATGAATATATCCAAACTGCTACGCGTTACTCACATACACATTTTTCTTATCCTATCAAGGTTCATGTTGTGCGTCCGGGAATTATTTATGAAGATAATGATTTTACCGTCAGGTGTAGCCCTTTACATCACCGCATTACAGCATTTGGTTACCGGGTTTCGGAAAAAGACCGCCCAGGAACCTTTGATATAGACAAAGCCAAAGCCTTACAAATTCCCCCAGGTCCGGTTTACGGTCAACTCAAGCGCGGTGAAATAGTCACACTCAGCGACGGAAGAGTAATTAAGGGTACAGAATTATGTGGACCTACAGAAATCGGGCGCAAAATAGCTTATTGTACAGATACAATTTATGCTGATGGTGCGGTAGAATTAGCACAAGATGCAGATGTGTTGATTCATGAGGCTACCTTTGCCCATCAAGATGCAGATTTAGCTTTTGAGCGATTGCATTCTACCAGCACCATGGCGGCGCAGACAGCTTTAATGGGTGGGGCGCACCGGTTGATTATGACTCATTTTAGTCCCCGATATGCTCCCGGTAACAGCATTGAATTAAAAGATTTACTCAATGAAGCCAGGGCAATTTTTCCTAATACACATATGGCTTATGATTTCATGACTTACAGTGTACCCAGGAGAAGGGAGGCTGTTGATCTCTGCACGCTTTGAAAAAGGTGGATTCCGATAGCTGGCGAGCCGTAGCCATACTGTTGTGTCCCAAAGTGGCTTTGACCGGTTCAAACAGTCCTACCCGCATCGACCTATTATGAGGTTGTACGGCTAGTTTAGGTCTTACTGGAAGATTTTACCTATTGAAGGCCGCTCAAGGCGATCGACTTGAGCACTGTGTAAAGCCCAATCACCTTGTGACATACTCACCGACCTTCTATGTCGGTGATTCTTGACGTTTCACTGCAACTTGCTACCGAAGTAGTCTTACAGTCGCTCCTCGCCCATTTCAAGTCGTGCGGATGCCCCATGCTGACAATCTTACATTATACTGTACTGCACGCTAAACACCAAGAGCTATGCAGGACAGACAAAAGCCGTCCTAGAAGGACGTTGCTGTGTATCCCACTCCTTTGGTCAAGAGTATGAACTCAACACAAATCTTGTACCTCCTTGTGTAATCTAGCAGCTATACGGAATAATTCTTGTCCTGTGTGCAGATAACGCTCATCATAGCTTAAGGGAAAATAGGCTAACTCTTCTATACCATCTGCTACTTGACCCAGACTGTGGTATAAATAAGCCGCCCTTTTAGCTAAACTGGGGGGATTTGGTAGGGAACGAAAAACAACTTGGGCTTGCTTCAGGTCTTCTCGACAGGTGTTTAAGTATTCTGCAAATTCCTCTAATAACTGATCATCAAAAGGATCCGCCGCTAGTTCCTCAACTTGATCTTCTAGAGAATAGAGAATCCGATCAAGCAGTTCATTGACTGGTTGATAAACCAACCGTAGCCATTCCTCAACCTGTTCATCAGCATCTCGTCCCGTTGGTCTAGTGGTTTGGTAACGTTGTTGACCCGGGCGTTGTTGATACTGACCATTTAATTTTTCCGAATTGTCTTGCAGTTGTTGGTCATACTGACGGCGATTTTGACTGTCTCTTAAGACCTCATAGGCTGCATTGATGCGAATAATCTGCTCTTTATCTGCTGTTTCCTGATTAATGTCCGGATGAAACAACTTCACCAAGCGGCGATAAGATTGCTTAATCTCCGCTTGGGTAGCATTGGCATTTACTTTGAGAGTTTCGTAATGGTTATAAACTTGTTTGGAATCGACCATGAATTTAATGTAACATTTAGCTGATGCTAGTGGCTACTTTAGCTTCCAAGTCTTGGAACAAAGGTGTACTTAAATATCTTTCTCCAAAACTAGGCTGAATCATGACTATTAAGCGCCCTTGATTCTCTTTTCGTTGTGCTACCCGAATGGCTGCACATAAAGCTGCACCGGTAGATATACCCGACAGTAGCCCTTCTTCTCTGGCTAAACGGCGACCATAGGCGATCGCATCGTCATCAGTAACAGTAACTACCTCGTCAATCAGTTGTACTTTGAGAACTTGAGGGATAAACCCAGCACCAATTCCTTGGATTTTATGGGGGCCTGGTCTTCCTCCTGATAATACTGGGCTATTGGTTGGTTCCACGGCGATGGCCTGAAAACTGGGTTTTCGGGCTTTGAGAATTTCCGCCACACCGGTGATTGTACCACCTGTACCCACACCAGCCACAATCATATCTACCTGCCCATCGGTATCTGACCAGATTTCCTCAGCTGTAGTTTCCCGATGTATTTTGGCATTGGCGGGATTGCGGAACTGCTGCAACATATAAGTATGTGGGGTAGTATCAACTATTTCCTGGGCGCGGCGAATTGCGCCACTCATACCCTCAATTCCCGGTGTTAGTTCTAATTCTGCCCCATAAGCCCGCAACATCGCCCGCCGTTCTCCGCTCATGGTTTCTGGCATAGTTAAAATTAACCGATAACCCTTAGCTGCTGCGGCCATAGCTAGAGCAATACCTGTATTTCCTGATGTGGGTTCTACCAATAAGGTCTTTCCCGGAGTAATCAAGCCTTCTGCTTCGGCCGCGTTAATCATACTCACCCCAATGCGGTCTTTGACTGAGGATGAGGGGTTCATACTTTCGAGTTTCACCAATATTTGGGCGACACATCCCTCCGCTTGGGGGATACGGTTCAGCTCTACTAGGGGTGTGCGACCAACTAATTCTGTAATGTTACGGGCTATTTTCATAATTATTGCTAATTTTCCTATTTATTTATCTGTGAAAACTAAATGTAGTACATAATATCCAATTGCCGACGGGAATCCCTTTTTTCACAAAGATCCTGAATTGTGTAGTTTTGTAACACTAAGTTTGCCGCTTGACAGGCTTCCTGCCAGATGTCTTTAATCACAGCAGTATCTATACTTTTAGGATTGCTGTCTTCTTCACAAGTCCGTATATCTAACCCTTCCAAACATTGTAAAACATCGAAAACTGTAATTTTCCAAGGTTCCCGCGTCAGAAAATAGCCACCTTTGGAACCACGTTGACTCTTGACTATACCCCCCCGTCTCAAAGTCGCCAGTAACTGCTCCAAATAGCGGTCGGGGATGCTCTGTTGGGCGGCGATTTGGCGAATTTGCATCGGTTCACCGCTTTGATAATGAGTTGCCATCTCGATGAGGGCGAGAATGGCGTATTCAGATTTACATGATAGTTCCACAAGCAGTAATTATGAGTAAGGGGTCAAGAAAAAGTTAAATAGAGTAATGACTCTTAACTTTTTCTAGTATACTCCGGTTCTCCACTGGGGTTTGCTCTTTAATTTCAGGGACAAGAAAAAGCCCCGGGTGATGGCGGGGCGCAATTAATTAAGGAGGAAATTTTGAGCAGATTTACCAGTTTCTAGAAATTGAAGGTGGTTCTGACAGTACCGATAAATACATCTTCGTTGTTACCGTTCTGTCCAGAGTTGGTCATCCAAATCACTCCGGGAGTGACTGAGATGTGATCAGAAATGCGATGCTTGTAGAAGCCCTCAACTTGGTATGGAATTTTGTCTAAGCCTTGCACTCTATCAAATGCGTGGGGTTGAGCACCGGCGAAGATCCCCAAAACGTTACCTCTTCTCCCGAAGTCAGGTAAGGCTATCCCAGCTCCATAACTCCAAATTTCGCTGTTGTCGTTATCACCAGAGCCTTCGACATCAGTATAGGACACAAAACCACTGATGGATAACTTTTCACTGGGTCTGAAGGCGGCGGAAGCACCGTAAGACTGAGTGGAAAAGGGGCTGCGATCGCCTGTTTGGTTGTTAATACCACCATAGTTTGCTACAGTAGTACCAACAATGGGTCGAGGCGAAGGACTCGCACCAAAAGGATCAAGTTTGGCATTAGACCCACTATCGAAGATAGCCGAACCTGTTCCGTGATACCCACGTACATAGGTAGCTGCTAGTGCCACGCGATCGCCAAGGTTGATGTTAAACTGTCCCAAAGCGCCATAGTTACCCTGGAAGATACCGGAACCGAGACTGGGATCATTAGGTTCTGATCCCAAGTAACCTACAGTTACGGAGCTATTGCTAAGGCCACCTTCACCAAAGGGTAAGGTATAAGCAAGACCTGCACCACCACCAATGCGATAAATAGGACTTTGAGCAGCAAAAGTAGTTAAAGCACCATTACCTCCGTCTGTACCATCAGCAAAGTAAGGGTTATTAACAGGTGCATAGTGGCTATGTTTACCACCATGAGCCGCAAGGTAAACTTGACCGCGACCGAGGGGAGCTTGATAGGTGAGTCTATCTATCTCAACATTGTTAGCACCGGTATTACCAATGTTAAATGTTTGCATACCTTCACCGCTTTTGGCGATGGCCGGTAAACCATCCGCACCCGCTGGGAGTTGTCCATCGTTACCTAGGTCAAAGTTATTAGAATTACCAGATACTAAACTGGTAGTCAAAACATCCCGACCAGTGAAGCTGCTATGTAAGCCTAAACGGACTCTGTTTTGAAAAACACCGTTGTTATTATCGCCAACTCGATCACCAAAGGCATCGGTAACAGCAAAAATTGCTTCACCAGTTAGCTTGGTAGTAGTGGAAAACTGATTAGCTTCCAACTCACTGGTGCGCCATTCTAGGGAATCTACACGACCGCGTATAGTTGCCAACTCGGCGGAAAATTCCTCTTGCAACCGCTCTAAGACAGCTAAGTCTTGTCTGGTCGCCATGTCAACGGTGGCTGTGGCGATCAACTCGTTAACCCTATCCAAACAGGCGTTTAAACCAGCCGCAAATTCGTAACGAGTTAAAACCCGGTTACCGCGATAAGTCCCATCTGGGTAACCTGTAATACAACCGTAGCGCTCAACTAAGGACTGCAACGCTTGAAATGCCCAATCTGTCGGTTTTACTTCATGAAAATCGGAAACCGATGTTACTTGGGAGAGAATTGTATTTTCTCCACCTTCATTGCTGTAGTTATTAACTTGGTTAATAACACCACTGTCCTGAGTTACGGGAGAAAACTCAGTAGCCGCTGGTTGTGGAATTGTAGAGAATTCAGTCGTAGTAATTGGGGCGGCGATTCCTGTTCCTGAAACTAATAAACTTGCGCCCAAAACTGCCGGACCAACCACCAGGGACTTCCGCAATATCATATTAGACATTTTAGCTTTTAACTCACACCTTGTATAGATAATTGTTGCTACATTTACCTCATGAATTAAACAATTTTTGTATTCATGAGATACAGTTGCTATTATCAAAAGTTTAGTTTTTACCTAGCTAATAACCTATTAATTCAAAACTTAAATTAATCTTAAATTAATGTGATTAACTAAGGCAAATACAAAACTCTATAGCTTACCATTATAATGCACCTGAAGTATATGAGAAGATATTAGCCCATAGCCTCATGAACTCTCACCAATATCTAAAAAAATGAGACGATCCGAGAAATTATATGTTCCCCGTTAGTCTCAATTATTGATATTACCTATAATTAGATCTGGTGAGCAAAAAACTTTTAACTGATTTGAGAAATTACCTCAGCTAAATCAAAATCCTTTTGTGTCAAGCCACCTGCATCATGTGTTGTCAAGGTGATATTGACTTTGTTATAGGAGATTCCTATGTCTGGATGATGTCCGGAAGATTCAGCAGGTTCTACCAGCTTGTTTACAAATTCCATCGCCGCAATGAAATCTTTAAATTTGCGGGTAGTCTGCAATTGAGAACCTGTAACTGTCCAACCTGACAAACGGCTGGACTGTGACTGAATTTCTACCTCAGTTAGTAATTGTGCCATATGAACAAATCCTGTTTACATTTTGCCTACAACTTGCACTAAATTATCTTTTGCTGATACTTTACCCTTTGATTCCTAAAACACAATTATCTAGGAATGATCAACAGGTTTAGTTGCTATGAATGTGCAAACTAACTGTAACGTAATTTTTATATTCAATTGAGCCAAAAACCATTGATAAATTTGAGAATACCCATAAAAAACTATCCGCTCTGATTTAGATCAGTTGATCTAATATCAGAGCGGTCTAGTGGGTCTTCAGATTGCAACCAGACTGCCGGAAGGAACTCCGATCTTTAGCCTAGTGACTTGAGCTAACTTAGTCTCTCAAGGTGACTAAGGCTAACTTTTAGAGAACAGCCCCGGCGCACAGCCGGCTAACTGCAACCTGATGACCCATGGTTATACTACTTTCGATCATGGGCATCACCTCCTTGTTGCCTAAGCGGTCTTAGTATCAAAAGGGCAGAGCATATGGCTCTGGGTTGTTAACCTCCACCCAATATAACACAGAATTTTAGTTAGACCAAAAAAAAATACCCCCGCTTGTGAGCGGAGGCCGAATGAAAAATCGAGAATGAGATTTTTATTTTAGAGTGCGTTACCGCGAGGTAGAACTTCCTCAGGGAATACAAATTGTTTGTGAGGCTGATCTTGAGGAGCCATCCAAGCGCGGATACCCTCGTTCAGCAAAATGTTTTTGGTATAGAAAGTTTCAAACTCTGGGTCTTCTGCTGCCCGCAATTCTTGGGAAACGAAG